>JAZFUA010000145.1:0-6458 GCA_036446975.1 Dehalococcoidales bacterium | reverse complement strand
ATGAATTATACCCAGAGCGGTATAACAATCAGGTACACTGTTGACCAGCACCCGGATGGCGAGAAGGTCATTAATATCGTTAAAGTCTTTTCCCATAGTGGCATATTTTTCCATTTTCTGGTGTATGCTGTAGAGATGCTTGGGCCTGCCTGATACTTCGGTAACCAGACCCGCTTGCTCAAACTCCCGGTTTAATACCTGAATTACCTGGTCAAAAGCGCTCTCCCGCTGGATATGCCGGTCAGCCAGCAGCTTGACAACATTGTCATAATGCTCTGGCTCCAGATAGCGGAAAGCAAGGTCTTCCAGTTGCCATTTCAGTTCCCATATCCCCAGGCGATGGGCTAGAGGAGCGTAGACCTCGGCTGTTTCCCAGGCGATACTGCGTTGCTTTTCCGGCGCCAGTGCATCCAGGGTTTGCATATTGTGTAACCGGTCAGCCAGCTTGATAAATACCACCCGGAGGTCCTCAGCCATAGCTACCAGCATTTTTCTCAGGTTCTCTGCCTGCTCTTCACTGGTTGTCTTGCCAGCCCGCTGAGTTACCTCTCCCGGTGTTTCCAGGGAGAGCTTACCCAGCTTGGTGGTCCCGTCTACCAATTTGGCTATCTCGGGTCCAAACTTGGCTTCAATCTCCGAAATAGGAATCCCGCAATTCTCGGAAACATCGTGCAGCAAAGCGGCGGCCAGAGAGCTGGTATCGAGTTGAAGCTCAGCCAGAGTCAAAGCTACCTGTAAAGGGTGCTCCAGGTATGGTTCGCCTGATTTACGAAACTGGCCCTCATGCGCCTTCCGGGCATAGTCATAGGCATTTTTAATTATTGCCAGCTTCTCCGGAGGAAGATATTCCTGCGCTTTTTTTACCAGTTGACTAAAACTCATACTGTCCTGTCCCTGCTAAACATAAATACAGTATAGCGCAAGGGGCTACTCGTGTAATATAACAACATCTCCCAGGGAAAATGAATTTGTTCAGGCAGCCGAATACCCCGGGGGTGGAGTATACGGATCCGCTTTTTATAAATTCATATTTATCGGAGGGAGGAAGACTGCCCCGAGATTTAGCCTCCAAGCCTTAGCCACTGTTTTTGACGATGTAGTTTCTCAGGGTACCGATTGATTCTATTTTTATCTCCACCCTGTCGCCGGGTTTCATCCGGCCGATGCCGCTGGGAGTGCCGGTAGCGATGATATCTCCCGGCAGCAGGGTCATTACCTCCGAGATAAAGCTTATCTGGGTGGTAACCGGGTAGATAAGGTCACTGGTATTGGTCTGCTGTTTTAACTCCCCGTTCAACCAGGTCTCCAGATTCACATTGGCGGGATCCAGTTCTGTCTCAATACATGGGCCGAGAGGGGCAAAAGTATCAAAACCCTTGCTCCGGGTCCACTGGACATCATCTCTCTGGTAGTCGCGGGCGGTAACATCATTCAGGCAGGTATAGCCCAGCACATAATCCAGGGCTTCCGCTTCGGATACATGCCGTGTCTCCTTCTTGATGACCACAGCCAGCTCACCTTCGTAGTCAACTCTTGTCGAGGATGGTGGGTGAACGATGTTGTCCTCGGGGCCAATTATCGCTGTCGGCGGTTTAAGAAAAATCAGGGGATTCTTGGGTATGGGTGCCCCGACTTCCTCAGCGTGTTTGCGGTAGTTAAGCCCCATAGCCACTATCTTGGATGGCAGACAGGGAGCCAGCAGCCTGACTTCGCTCAAGGGGTAGTAGCGGTCGGCAAGCGTAATACTGCTGAAAGGCTCGCCCTCGATAGCCTGGATGGACTCACCTTCCAGTATCCCGTATTCAACCCTGCCTTGAGCCGCAAAACGCACTATTTTCATAGTCTGGAAGTATAACAGTATTAGCCACCGTCTTCAACTTTCAGTCTCATTGCCTGAGCATATTTTGTATGTTATAGTTTAGCTGTTATGAAAACCAGCGGGATTGAATTCATTAACCGGGGAACGGTTACCTCACCCCGGGGATTTGTTGCCGGGGCTACTCACGCCGGTATTAAAAAGGACCCTGTCAGCCTGGACCTGGGCATTCTCTCCTCAGAAGCATCGTGCGCCACGGCTGGTATGTTTACTCAAACCAGGATTATCTCGGCTCCTGTGAGACTGGATCGACAGAGGTTGCAGGAGGGCAGAGCCACGGCAATAGTAACCAACAGCGGTTGCTCTAACTCCTATACCGGCGAACAAGGCATGGCCGATGCTATTGAAATGGCGGCTCTTGCTGCCGAGGGTATCGGGATAGATGCCGAAGAGGTGCTCGTTGCCAGTACCGGGGTTACCGGCCAGTTGCTGCCGATGGAACTGATTAAGTCCGGAATCAGCCAGGTTATTCTGGACAGTGACGGTGGTCACGACCTGGCCCGAGCGATTATGACAACGGATACTGTACCCAAGGAAGCGGCTGTTTTTGTAAAAGCTGGAGACATTGAGTTTACAATCGGGGGTGTGGCCAAGGGTTCCGGAATGATTCATCCGAATATGGCCACTATGTTCTGTTTCCTGACCACTGACGCAGCCGTAGAACTGGGTTTCTTAAAGTCAGCATTACAAAAAGCGATGTCTCTTTCATTGCATATGATTACCATTGACGGAGATACCAGCCCGAGTGACACAGTAGTTCTTATGGCTAATGGCCTGGCCGGGAACGAAGTTATTATCGCCGGCAACCGCCAGGCTGAAATTTTTCAAGAAGCCCTGAATGAGATTTGTATCTTTTTCGCTAAGGCTTTGGCCAGGGATGGAGAAGGAGCTACCCGGCTTATTGAGGTAACCGTTAACGGAGGTCTGAATGACCGCGAAGCCGGGCTGGCTGCCAGGTCAGTAGTCAGTTCAACACTGGTCAAGACGGCGGTCTACGGTGGAGACCCAAACTGGGACAGGATTATTATGGCCCTGTCGAACAGCGGGGCGGAAATCGACGAATCCAAAATTGACCTTACCATCGGCGATGTCCCCATGCTTAAGAATAGTAAGCCCCTGACCTTCAGCGAGGCAAGGGTTATTGCTGCCCTGAAGCAGGATGTGGTGCCTATAGCTATAAATTTTAATCTCGGCACCGGCTCGGCTACCGCCTGGGGCTGTGATATGTCAGAAGCCTACGTAACTATCAACAGCGAGTATATGACTTAATTAATAATCAGGGGAGTTTGAGAGGGGCTTTGCCCCTCTCAAGAAAACCCCCTCCCCCTTCCCCACGGGAAGGGGGATAAAGTGGGGATGGGGTTAATAACTTGAACAAAATTATTGTGGTAAAAATCGGCGGGTCTACTTTGGGCAACCATGACACTGCCATCGAAGACATCGTAAAACTGCAGCAGCAGAACAAACCGTTAGTTGTGGTACACGGTGGCGGAAAAGTGGTCACTGAATGGCTTCAGAAACAGGGTATCTCCACTACTTTTGTCCGGGGCGAGCGGGTAACGGATAAACCCACCCTTGAGATAGCCACCGCGGTACTGGCCGGGCTGGTCAATAAGGATATCGTGGCCGCCATCAATGGTCTGGGGGGACGGGCAGTAGGCATCAGCGGTGTTGACGGAGCCGTTATTGAAGGAACAATCAAGGAACCGGAAAAGGGTTATGTCGGCGCCGTAGTCAGGGTGAATACCGCCCTGCTGGAGACGCTTCTCAATTCCGGCTTTATCCCGGTGGTGGCTCCCATCGGGCTGAATTCCGGTGAAAAGAAAGCGGATGCGCCGCTGACACTAAATTATAACGCCGATGTGGTGGCTGGAGAAATTGCCGCCGCCACCGGAGCCGAGAGACTGATTTTCCTGACCGATGTTGAGGGGGTTACCGATAAGTCAGGCAAGCTGATTTCCCGAATGAATCCCCTTGAAGCTGAGGCCCTGATAACTTCGGGAGTGGCTTCCGGCGGGATGATTCCCAAGATTAATTCCTGCCTGACCGCTTTATCAAGTGCTTCAACAACCTGTATTATAGATGGCAGGCAGCCCCACGCCTTACTCAGGGAAATTGAGCAAAGCGGTGGGGGAACGACTATACAAAAATAAACCAGGAGAAAGACAATGAATGGTGGTTTCTATATACAGTTCAACAGGGAGGATCTTATCCTGCGGGATTATCTGGCAGCAGATCGCACCGTGCTGGCCAACGAACGCACTTTTATGTCTTATATCCGCACCGCCGTCGCCCTGGCTGCAGCTGGAGGCTCATTGATTCATTTTCTTGATTCACTGGTAGCCACTATCGGGGGTATAATATTAATTACCCTGGCTGCTGTTACCATTGGTTGGGGCTCGCAAAGGTTCTTTCACTACAGAAACCACCTGAAATATCTCCAGTTAACTCACTGGCACGAGCAGGTCCAGTGGGTAAAACCTGGAGAGGGCATATAACATATAAAAAATAAAGGGGGGACAAAAGAATTCATGCCCCTCTTAATAAACATTTTCCCGATCCCCTCAACAAAAGGGCATCGGCATAAAGGGGATGGGGTAATCTTGTAGTGCCAGAGACGGATTAAGGGGACGAGGTAGATAATTGCCTCATCAGAAGGATAGAAGAAATAACAACTGGAAAAATATTCGGAGAAAGATTATGACAAACTGGCAGGAACTGGACAGCAAATATTATATGCAGACCATCGTGCGTATCCCGGTGACACTGGTCAAGGGTGAGGGAGTAAGGGTATGGGATGACACCGGTAAAGAATACCTGGACTTTGTCGGCGGATTAGCGGTCAATTGCCTGGGGCACTGCCACCCGGTGGTTGCTGATGCTGTTGCTGAACAGGCGCGCACCCTGATGCAGACATCGCTCTGGTATTATACCGTCCCCATGCTTCAACTGGCCGAACTGCTGGTCGAAAACAGCTGTCACGACCGAGTTTTTATCTGCAACAGCGGGCTGGAAGCCACTGAAGGCGCCGTTAAGCTCGCCCGCCGGTACGGTAGCCTGAATCTAAATGGGGCTTACGAGGTTATTACTACTGAGATGTCTTTTCACGGGCGTTCCCTGGCTATGACGGCGGCCAGCGGCCAGAAGAAGATGCACGACCCGTTCGAGCCGCTACCGGTTGGTTTTATCAATGTGGCCAATAACGATATCGAAGCTATCAAAGCCGCCACCACCGATAAGACCTGCGCCGTTATGCTGGAACCGATTCAGGCGGAGGGGGGCGTCAATGTCCCCGACGATGATTACCTGCAAAAAGTAAGAGCCTGGTGCGATAGCCAGGGAATTTTGCTCATCCTGGACGAGGTCCAGACCGGGATTGGCCGCCTCGGCACGCTCTTCGGCTACCAGCAATTCGGCATCGAGCCGGATATTATGACCCTGGCCAAGGGCCTTGGCGGTGGCATACCCATTGGCGCCCTGCTGGCCAAGGAAAAGGCGGCCGTTTTTACTCTCGGAGACCACAACGCTACCTTCGGAGGTAATCCGGTTACTTGCGCCGCCGCTTACGCCACCCTAAAATATGTTCTGGACAACAATGTTGTGGAAAATGCCCGTGAGGTGGGAGAATATCTTAAGGACGGACTCAAAAAGTTGCAGGGAAAGTACCCCTTCATTAATGATGTGCGGGGGCGCGGTTTGCTGCTGGCGGCCGAATTTAATACTGATGTCGCCCAGGATGTAGTGATGAATTGTCTGGAAAACGGCCTGCTTATTAACAGGCTTAAACCCAATGCTATTCGCCTGATACCTCCCCTCATCATCAGCGAAAGCGATGTTGATGAAGCACTGGGTATTCTGGACAAAGCCCTGTCTGCCGTGGCCAAGAAGTAGTAAAATAGCCACCGGTTAGTAGATTATAGTATTATGAAAACCCCCCTCAAACACCCCGAAAAGAAGGGACAGGATTAAAAAACTTCCCCGGATTGGGGATAAAATAAAGAGGACGGCCAAAAGAGGCGAAGCCTGAATATCCAGAGGGAGTATAAAAGGGACGATGCAATCCAGATTCGGTGTCATTGCGAGACCATTCCGCCGCAGGCGGAAGGCGAAGCAATCTGGGCGGGGCATCCATCCCACACCTCCGGGATTGCCACGTCGCCCCGATAAAATCAGGGACTCCTCGCAATGACAGTGGAATAATGGGAGTTTAAGAAAGGCAAAACCTGAGGGAAACTCAAAAGGGAGAGTCAAGAGAGGCTTCGCCTCTCTTTAAAACCCTCCCCTTCCCCTGGATAGGGGAAGGGGATACAGGGGATAGGGTAGATAAAAACAGAGGAGACTCAGGAGATTAAGAAGAAAAAGAGGAGCAAATACGAAAAGAAAGAAACGACGCCCTGCGTAAACCACACATGGGGGCAGAAGAGTTTTGGAGGTAGAAGAATGTGTGAGAAATGCGGGAAAGTGGAAACATTCTAACTTTACCTGGTATCTAAAGGAGACTTAATATGTCAAAGAAAGTAGTACTGGCATACAGTGGGGGACTGGATACCTCGGTAGCTATCAAATGGCTCAAAGAAAAATA
>JAZFUA010000144.1:0-4656 GCA_036446975.1 Dehalococcoidales bacterium | reverse complement strand
GGGTATGGGAAGAGAAGAGGCGGGGTTCCTGAGAGGAATCAACTCTTTATAAATGACGCGGGAGGGAGTCATAGAGGGGGCGAAGCCCCTCTAAAGAAAAACCTTCCCGATTTCCCTTAAATGGTCATCGGGATAAAGGGGATAGGGTTACAACGATAAAGGGTGAGAATTAATGGCTAAAGTAAAAACACTCATACTCCGGGCCCCCGGAGCAAATCGGGATGTTGATGCTGCCTTTGCTTTTGAACAAGCCGGAGCAGAGGTATCACTGGTTCACATTAACCGGCTGATTAACCATCAAGAGCGACTGGCCGATTACCAGATAATGGTGATTCCCGGTGGTTTCACCTACGGTGATGATATCGCCGCCGGCAAGGTACTGGCCAATGAGCTGAGGCTCAAGCTTGGTGAGGATATAGCCAGGTTTATCCAGGACGGCAAGCTGATTCTGGGAATCTGCAATGGTTTCCAGGTGCTGGTGAAGGCCGGTTTCCTGCCGGAGTTATCAAAAGATGGCTCACCACTGGTTACCCTGTCCGGTAATGATTCGGGTAAGTTTGAGTGCCGCTGGGTGCATCTGGGGGTACACCAGCAGAGCCCCTGCGTCTTTACCCGGGGAATAGAAAGAATGTATCTTCCCGTGGCCCACGGTGAGGGCAAGTTGGTTGCCCTTAGCGGAGCGCTCTCAGAGCCGAATATTGCCCTGTTTTACACCGATGAACAGGGAGACATCAGCGCCGGCTATCCCCATAATCCCAACGGCTCGGCGGGTAATGTCGCCGGTATTTGTGATAGCTCGGGGCGTATTTTCGGCTTGATGCCTCACCCGGAGAACCATATTAGGGGCACTCAGCACCCCCAGTGGACAAGACTGGGCGCTAAAGAGTACGGTGACGGCTTCAGGATTTTCCAGAACGCCGTCGGCTGGGCTAAGAGCCTTTAGAAAGAAAACCTGAAAATGGCTGTAGAGAAAGAAAATGAGAAATATAGGTGCAATATCTGTGGTAATGAGGTAGTGGTTACCAGGGCTGGCGGTGGCACCCTCGTCTGCTGTGGTGAGGATATGGAGAAAATAGATTAAACATCGTGAACCTCTAAAATCGGTCACTATTATAGAAAACGCTTGAGTGTTATAATCAGGTCAAGGGGCAGATGATGCATCAAGCGTTGCTCTACGAGAAACTACCGAATTCCCGGGTACATTGTCACACCTGCCAGTGGAATTGCAAAATAAACCCGGAGAAATACGGCGCCTGCGGTGTGTATCAGAACCAGGACGGTGTCCTCTACAACCTGAACTACGCTATGGTCTCCTCATCAGCCTCCGACCCGATTGAAAAAAAGCCCCTGTTCCACTTCCACCCCGGCAGCCTGGTTTTCTCATTGGGCTCTCTGGGCTGTAACTTTCACTGCAAACACTGCCAGAACTGGCAGATTTCCACCGCTGATACCAGATCCGCACCGCCTGGTTGCCAGGAATTACAGCCTGAAAATGCTGTGGAGATGGCAAAGCGCTCCCGGTGCCAGGGCATTGCCTGGACATATAATGAACCGGGTGTCTGGTTTGAATATACCCTTGACTCAGCCAGACTGGCCAAGGAGAATAACCTCTATACCGTCTATGTAACCAATGGCTATTCCACCCCGGAGGCCCTGGATACCATCGGTCCCTACCTGGATGCCTGGCGGGTGGATATCAAGGGCTTTTCCGACTCCCTGTACCGGAACTTATCCGGGGTACCCCACTGGGAAAAAATCCTTGAGGTTACCAGCCGGGCTAAAAATAAGTGGCACATGCATGTTGAAGTGGTGACCAACATCGTACCGACTATGAACGATGACGACGCCCAGCTTGAGGATATTGCCAACTGGATACGGAATGAGCTTGGTGAGTTAACCCCCTGGCACATAACCCGGTTCTACCCCCAACACAATATGAGGCACCTGCCTCCCACCCCGATAGAAACACTGGAGCGGGCTTATGATATTGGGCAAAAAGCCGGTTTGAAGTTTATCTATGCCGGGAATGTTCCGGGACACAGCAGCGAGAGTACTACCTGTTATTCCTGTGGTAAGCTAAATATAGAGAGATTCGGCTACCAGACCAGGGTATCCGGTCTGGATGGCTCAAAATGCCTCTATTGCGGCGCCGAGCTTAATATCAGGACAGCTAACTAAAATATTTCCCTTCTTTCTAAAAGATGAGAGAGTGATGGAGAGTATAAGAGAAGCCAAGCCTTTACTTCAAGTGTCATTGCGAGGAGGCGTAGCCGACGTGGCAATCTGGGATGTGGGGAGTGCCCCTTCCCCAACCACCCAGATTGCTTCGCCTTCCGCCTTCGTCGGAATGGTCTCGCAATGACAATTTCTGGGCAGTCTTTAAAGGGGATAGGGTAATACTATGGAGGAGGGTGAGGTAAATGATAAGAAATCCAGCCGTAGCCGGCCAGTTCTACCCGGAAGAACCTGACCAGCTCAGGGCAATGATTGGAGAAATAGTTGACCCGTCAACCGATAAAGAAGATGTAATCGGCTTGGTTTCACCCCATGCCGGCTATATCTATTCGGGACCGGTAGCCGGAGCTACCATCTCCAGAATCAAATTCAAAGATACCTTTATCATTATAGGACCCAATCACACCGGGGCCGGCCAACCTTTCAGCATTATGACCGAAGGCGCCTGGAAGACGCCCCTGGGAGAGGTGGAAATTGACCATGAACTGGCAAAAAAGATTCTGGCAGCCTCTAAATACCTCAAGGAAGATTCTCTGGCTCACCAGTATGAGCACTCCATAGAAGTCCAGATCCCCTTCCTGCAGTATTTCAAACCGGATGTTAAAATTGTCCCCATCATCTTCGGCCATGCCGGTGGGGACATTTACAAAGAGATTGGCAGGGAAATAGCCGGAGCTATCAATGAATCAGGCCGGGGAGTGGTAATCATCGCCTCAAGCGATATGAACCACTATGAATCCCAGGAAACGACTCAGAGAAAGGATACCCAGGCGATAGAGGCAATACTGGATTTGGACGAGGACGAATTGTTCAAACGAGTCCATGAACTGGATATATCAATGTGCGGCTACGCGCCGGCCATCAGTCTCATCTCGGCTGCTAAAGAACTGGGGGTAAAAGGGGCGGAACTGGTCAGGCATCAGACCAGTGGTGATACCAGCGGCGATTACAGCAGCGTGGTGGGCTATGCCGGGATACTCATAACCGGGCTCTCCCCGCTGGCCAGGCTGGCCAAGCAGACAGTGGAGAGCTATGTCAGGGAAGGCAAGACACCTGAGTTAAAAGAGCTTACCCCGGAGATGAAAGAGCCGGCAGGTGTCTTTGTTTCCATCCACAAGGCCGGCGAGCTTCGGGGCTGTATCGGCACCTTTGAACCGTCAACCAGCAATGTAGCTGAAGAGATTACCGTTAATGCAATCAGCTCGGCTACCCGCGACCCCCGCTTCCCCCCTGTTTCCCCCGGTGAGCTTAAAGACCTGGAATACAGCGTTGATGTCCTTACCTCGCCCGAGCCTGTCGAGAGCCAGGAACAGCTTGACCCCAGAAAATACGGGATTATCGTCCAGGCGAACTTCCGCCGGGGCCTGCTCCTTCCCGACCTTGAAGGAGTGGACACTGTCAAGCAGCAGATTGATATCTGCCGCCAGAAAGCCGATATCGCCCCCAACGAACCGGTCAAGCTCTACAGGTTCGAGGTAAAAAGGTATAAGTAAGTAAGGAGAAGAAAAAAAGACATAATAGCGTAATTGTTAAAAATAGGGAAACAATTCGAAGCTAACTAGGCGTGGATTTGTTTTTTGTGTTATGTTAACCTGTTTGAAGTGAAGGGGAAAATGTAATAATTATTCTACAGAGTCAGAGGAACGACATGGAACTGGTTAAACCATATGCCCTGCAAACCGGAGATAAGATTGGCATAGTTGCTCCTTCGATGCATATTATCGATGAGGAAGCAGTCAATAATGGAATTGTCACTTTACAAGAACTTGGATTCAAAGTGGAGGTTGGACCGACAGTCCATTCAAAATATCGAAACACTACTGCTGTTCCTGAAGAACGAGCCAGGGAGATAATGAATTTTTTCAAAGACAGTGAAACGAAGGCGATTATCTGTCTTATCGGTGGTGATACCGCATCACAAATATTAAAGCTGCTCGATTATAAAACAATAAGAAATAATCCGAAAATTTTTAGTGGTATGAGTGATATCGGCCACTTAAACCTGGCTTTTCTCTCCAAAGCTAATATGGTGTCTATTTACGGGCTTGACTTAACCTTTGGTTTCGGCGCTAACAAAGATGAACCGGCCACCAGATATAATATCGATTTATTTATGAAATGTTGTACCCAGCAGGAACCCTTGGGGAAAATACCAGCTTTTACTCAATGGGAATGCTGGCGACCCGGAAAGGCAAGAGGTCGTTTAACAGGAGGTTACCTTGAGGCAGTTACAGGTTTGTACCGCACCAGCTATTGGCCGTCACTCGGAGAATCAATCCTGTTCTGGGAAACCTTAGGAACACAACCACACGATATTGAAAGACAATTTACTATCGCAGAGGCCGAAGGGATGTTCGATACAGTAGCCGGAATGGTAGTGGGGAAACTGGTCGGTTGCGAAGAGAAAGACTATGAAGGGAT
>JAZFUA010000143.1:0-2248 GCA_036446975.1 Dehalococcoidales bacterium | reverse complement strand
TCCCGTCAGAGAGATGGATAAACATCTCTCTGCAATAGAATTCATTGAAATTACTGAAAGGGAGCAATAAGGCTCCCTTAAGTAATTCCATAACATTTGCAGCTTAACCCCTAGTTTCTCCGCAATATTCCAATCTACCCTTAAACCTCATTGTCTTAAGGTTGCTTTAAAAACCTTCGGTCAGTCTTTACCGGCTACTTTCCAGCTGTTGTGCCTTTAGCAACTTTCAATGGTAGAAGTATCTATTTTCTCCAGGTCCCGGATTAGGGATTGGTGAACAAGCCGTTCAAAATCCTCCTGGCAGGTATTGCCAGGCATCATACGGTGTTGAACCTTGGTACACACCCGCTCCCATATCAGGGGTTGCTCTGTTAACCTTTCTTGCGGTACTTGCTGAGTAAATCAGGCTGGTAGGGAGCTCTTCTCCCCTCACACTTGGTGTCCGGGCACAACTGGCAGCTTTCCAGTTTAACAGTGGTCTCGAAATATATCCCGGAACTTGATTTCTCAGGCACCATCATATTGTGGTCGGTCAGCCGTACTCCGATTTTGTTTTCGACATCGCCCAGAATTGAAAACAGTTCTCTCTGCTGGGTTAGCGGGCCGAGCGCTTCACCCGGTCCAATACGGGTCAATTGGGCCGGTTCGTAGTTTTCTATTAAATAATCCAGCAGATACCTGGATGCGGACCTTAAAATCATCTCTTTAATCAGATTCAGGCAATAGTGTTTCATAAAATCATTGGTGGGGATTTTTATGCTGTCCACCTCCAGGCCGCAGGTGGCAACATAAGGAAAAACCACCTCTCCCTGGCTAAAACTGAGCGTGGGAATGTAACTGGTAAATTCCACTCCGTCCACCAGTATCTTCCGCTTAATGGAATTTGCCTGGGAAATTTTATAAAGTGCCTTGGGACGGGCTACCGATGTGACCATTTCAATCAACTCCAGAATAATATCCCTGATGCGGTTGCTCTCTGCCCGCAGTTTAAGGCGTTCCAGCACGCTGCTGACATTCAAGTCTACCGGGATATTATCCAGTACCCGTGTTTTCTCTGTTGTCATATTTCTCTCGCTACCCTGAAATGATTATACAATAAGCTTGAGTTTAATTCCCATAAGCTGCTTTGCCAATATTTCCGAGTATAAATTGCCTGACAATAAAATAATTAATAAACATGCAAAAGGAGATTGAATTTATTCAATCTCCTTTATGCACATTAAAGAAATAAGCTTTAACTCTTCCCAATCCGGAACATCTTGGTACCACAAGTCGGGCATGTACCCTGGGTAGCCGGCTTGCCGTTCTTCATGGTTATAGCTTTGGCATC
Organism: Dehalococcoidales bacterium; assembly: GCA_036446975.1. Taxonomy (GTDB): domain Bacteria; phylum Chloroflexota; class Dehalococcoidia; order Dehalococcoidales; family UBA2162; genus JAZFUA01. The sequence goes on along the minus strand of JAZFUA010000143.1, from coordinate 918 downwards.
CTTAATTTCTCTCTTTGCGCGACACTTTACGCAGTATCCTTCCATTGTTCTAACCTCCTTACCTATTTATATTATCTACGATAGCCTATAACTCTACTATCGTCAATAACCCGCTAGATACTAATTCTGATTTTTCCATTTAATTCCAGCTTAATACCAGCCATATTTATCAACCGAGTCTATCATCGCCTTGATATTAGCCGGCTTGGCACAGTCGATAGAGCTACTGGAGCCCAGGATAAAACCACCCCCTTTGCCGCAGACCTCGATGAGTTTTTTGCAGTACTCATCTACCTCTGAGGGAGAGCCGACCTCCAGTAACGAGGAAGGGACCCCTCCCTGGATACAGTGATGACCGCCCAGTACCTCTTTGGCTTTAAACATGTCTGTCCGTTCGAAGCGCAGGATTGCTTTGCCCCTGGGTATTTCCAGCCAGTATTCCAGGCGTTCATCCCAGACTCCCTCGCAAAATGATGAAGTGGTATAGCCCAGATCGATAGCAACCATCAAGGCTTTTTTCAAACCCGGCCAGTAGAATTTCTCAAATTGCTTAATTGACATAAATCCGTCAGAACCCCGGTGAAGAGGGGCGCCACCACCCCTGACCAGGTCACCTTTTACCTCCGGGTTTGCCGGAGTAGACCGCTCAATCCGCCATTCCAGAATCTTATCACAGACGGCCAGGAGCTTATCCGGACATCGGTACATATCAAGCATCGTTCCGCGCATGCCTCTCAGGAAGTCTGAAACGGCATCAAAAGGGGCGCCACCAGGGGTATTACCCAGCCGTTGCTGCTGCGCTGCGAAACCAAGACGCTCCGCTTTGGCGCCAAAATCAGTTGACTCTTTGGCCCACCTCTGCTGTTCCTCGGCGGCTTGAGTTAGCTTTTCGGCCAGTTCCCTGAACTCCGGCTTGAT
>JAZFUA010000142.1:0-10420 GCA_036446975.1 Dehalococcoidales bacterium | reverse complement strand
GGCCACCTCCCAGGCCCAACACCACGTGGTAGAGCTTGCCGGCATGCTGGAGGCAAAAGGCATAAGCGTAAAATATGCCATTCACCCCGTGGCCGGCAGAATGCCGGGCCATATGAATGTCCTGCTGGCTGAAGCTGACGTGCCCTACGATAAATTGTACGATTTAGACGCCATCAACAATGAGTTCGAGAGAACCGATGTTGCCGTCGTCATAGGAGCTAATGATGTCACCAACCCGGCTGCCCGCGATGTAACTGACAGCCCTCTCTACGGGATGCCTATTCTAAACGTCGATAAAGCCAAAGCGGTCGTGGTGATTAAGCGCAGTCTCTCTCCGGGTTTTGCCGGAATCGATAACCCGTTATTCTATATGGAAAAGACGGTGATGTTCTTCCGTGATGGCAAACAGGCATTTGTTGAGTTGATAGACGAAATAAAGCACATGGACTAGATAATAGCCGGAAAATGCTTAAATCCCCCCGTCAGTAGACGGGGGGACTTCTTTTTCAAGGATAGGCATTGTATTTATCAAAGAGTTTTAAACCCAGGCAGATTTTACGGGTTGCTACCCGACCTCTTTAAGTAATTCGCACCCGCCGGCTTGCCTGAAGGCGCAGGACGGAGAACAGGCCATACCCAGCAGGCACCTCCTCACCTTTTCCCCAAGAGTCTCCTTAACCATTTTTGACACCGCCTCCCCCCACTTGCCAATCCTCCGGCTGACTTCTTCCTTCACCCCTTCCACCACATCATCGGTTATCTGTTCCCGGGACACTCCCAGCTCATCGGCGCAAATCAGAACATCGTTCCTGGTCACCATAAAAATCGCCATAACCAGGATGTCCTGCTCATTCTCTTCTGCCATTGTAGATACCCTCTAATGATGAAATTCGTTTTCCGGCTCTACTTACATCTTAGGACATCAAAATAAATTTACCATAAAAATGGCATTTAATTTTCATAAAGATTCACAGATGGGGGGTGCTGATATTCAAACACAAATAATGAATGAGCAAATGAATAATGGAACCCTGTTAACAAAACATATAGCATTTTAATAATTATATGGGCAGCGACGAAAAGCAAGAGAGGTTAACAGAACTGGTATACAGTCACTTTTTAAGATATGATATGGTAATTAGCCTGTAAAATGGAGTGATGACTCGGAATGACAGAAGAGGCCGGTGGTTCCCGCCGGGGAAGGTCCAGGCGTGACAGGGACTGGACAAAAGGCAGCATCAGCGGCAACCTCTGGGCCCTGTCCTGGCCGATAATGGTAAGCACCAGCCTGGGCATGATGGGCCCCACCATCGACATGATTTGGATAGGCAAGCTGGGGTCAGCCGCCATTGCCGGGGTGGGTATTGCCGGAATGGCTGTTATGACGGTGAACGCTCTGATGATGGGCCTCTTCACCGGGTTAAGGGCAATGATTGCCCGCTTTATCGGAGCGGGCAATACTGATGATGCCAATCATGTCATGCAGCAGGCTTTCGTTATCGGAGCTGTTTTTTCCGTTATTACCGCATCGATAGGTCTCCTCTTTACCGAAGGGATACTGGCCCTCTTCGGAGTTGAGGATGATGTTATCGCCCATGGGGCAGCTTATATGCGCATTCAGTTCATCGGTATGGTAACTATGTCCCTGCTACGGATTACCGAGTCCTCGATGCAGGCATCAGGTGACACGCTAACCCCGATGAGGATAGCCATTTTCTACCGGATTCTCCACCTGGGGCTGGCTCCTTCCCTCATCTTCGGCTGGTGGATATTCCCTCAATTAGGCGTCAGGGGGGCTGCCCTGACAAATATTATTACCCAGAGCCTGGGAGGGGCTCTTGCTCTGTGGTTCCTCTTTAGCGGACGGACTCGATTAAAGCCGGATTTAAGAGATTTCCGCCTCGACTGGAGTATAATCTGGCGGATGGTGAAAGTGGGTATTCCTGCCGCCATAACCGGGATGCAGAGGAGTTTCCCCAACCTGTTACTGGTATTGTTCGTTGCCCCTTTCGGCACTTTTGCCGTGGCAGCCCACTCCCTGACCCAGAGGGTAGATAACTTTATGCGGACAATTGCCCTGGCGCTGGGTCAAAGCACCGGTATTCTGGCCGGGCAAAACCTCGGGGCGGGCCAACCGGATCGGGCCGAGAAGACCGGCTGGCTTGCCGCCGGTCTCTTCACCTGCATAATGGCTCTGGCTTCAATAGGCATCTGGTTCGGGGCTGAGAATATTATCCGTATCTTTAATACCGAGCCCGGGCTGGTAGAAATCGGGGCGGCTTTTATGAGGATACAGATATTGGGCTACCTGGTATCCGGCTTTACTGTTGTCTTGAGTACCGGTTTGAACGGACTTGGTGACACTTTCACCGTAATGCTGGTTACTCTGCTGACCATGTGGCTGGTACAAGTACCCCTGGCCTATATCCTGCCCAAATATACCAGCCTTGGCATCTACGGAGTACGCTGGGGAATGGTGTCTGCTCAGGTACTCAGGGCAACCTTTTACCCCATCTACTTCCGAATCGGCAAGTGGAAAAACAAAAAGATATAAACTAAGGGGAACTATCCCCTCAAACCAAGAGTGTAAATAGATTGTAGATACTGCTCACTCACAGAATATAAACTCCGCCAATCCCGCGTTAATAGAGACTCCAAAAACCTTCAACGGTATTCGTATGGACACTACCACGAGCATACTCTTTGGCACACTCTTTTACTAAGAGCTGACCCGATTTTTCAGATTATAGTAATCCAGCGCCTGCTTCAGAGCCCGGGCCCCCCGCTCAAGAGAGACGAAAGTGGCTATCCCTTCCTTTTGAAGTTTCTTAATAGTGTCTCCGGCCTGCTGCACATCCTCGGACGAGAAGGTAACGGGCAGAACAACCATCACCGGCTTGACCGCTCTCTTTCTAATACCGGCTAAGTTCTTGAGCATGGTTTCAAACTGGGGGCCGCTGCCGGCCCGGGCGCCCATCAACATCACCAGGTTATCCGTATTAGTATCCTTCTCCATGACTTCCAGAATACGGGGCATATGGGCCCGGTTTTCATTACCCGTGTCAATAGGGTTGAGATAGCTGGCCCCTATCAAGGTAAGAAAGGTGGCAAATTCATCCAGTGCTTCCTGAGCCAGCATCGGCACTTGCAACCCGGCTTCGGAAAAAACATCGGCCAGAGCGATGGATTGTCCCCCGCCCCCTCCGGTAATAGCTACCCGACCGCCACCAACGGGGGAAAGATACTGGATAGCCCTGAGGGTATCGATAAGTTCATCCGTTCTATAGGCATTTAAGGCCCCGGACTGGCGTATGCCCGCTTCCCATACATCATGAGGCACGGCCAGCGACCCGGTATGAGAAGAACTGGCTCTCCTGCCTTCCTCAGTCCGCCCCCCTTTCCAAATCACCACCGGCTTCCGGGTAGTGACATCACTCAATACTTTGAGGAAACGGCTGCCGTCCTTCACCCCGTCCAGATAAATACCGATACCGCTAATCTCCGGGTCCCGGCCAAAGTACTCCAGGTAATCGGTAGAATCCAGCACAATCCCGTTACCGTAACTTACTGACTTACCTGTATTCATCCCCTGTATTTGAGCTTCACGAATCAAACCACCGGCGTGCATACCGCTTTGGGAAATAAAACCCAGTGACCCGGCAAAAGAATTATCAATCTCCTCCACCACCTGACCCACCCCTGCCCTGGGATTACGGACCCCCATACAATTAGGACCGATAAGGTGGAAATTGGCTTCTTCGGCCATATCAATCAGGCGCTGTTCCAGTTTAATCCCTTCCTCGGTATGGGTTTCACCGAAGCCGGCGGTAAAGAAATGGGCCGCCGCTACATCTTTACGGATTAGGTCTTCCAGTATCCGGGGGGTTATTTCCCGGGGCACGGCTACTATTGCCAGGTCCACCGGTTCAGGAACATCCATAAGGCTGGTAAAGTTGGTTACCCCTAGGGCCTCGATACCCTCAATTTCCTTAGGGTCAATCTGGATGGAATACAGTTTTCCTTTGAAGTTACTCTGGGACTTACTCCACTGAAAATTCGGTCCCTTATCCCCTATCACCACAATACACTTGGGATTAAAAGCCCTGTCCAGTTTAGCAAAATCCACTTTCATACTCTTATCACCTTCCCATCTGTCATTGCGAGGAGTCTCGATTTCATCGGGACGATGTGGCAATCTGGGGGGTGCGAAGCACTTTTTCCCCCAAAACCATATTTCTGCACTCGCGATGACCTGTTGTCAATAAACAACCTAGATTTTTATAATGGGCTTATTATAGCATATTGTTTATATTTAGACACCCCCGCTTCAGCCAATCAGGAGACGGCGCTCGCTTCTTCCCTTATACGGCGGTCTTCGCCACAGGACAGCACCCTTTCACCCGGCATACATTTATTACAGGAGATACAGGTAGCTGGTTCCACCTCGCCTCGCTGCCAGCGCACCATCAAGTCTGGCTCCCTGATAAACGGGCGACACATCGCTATCAAATCAACATCTCCACTATGAAGTATCTTAGTAGCCATCGGCAGGCTGCGTATTCCGCCTACCAGTATCACCGGTACATTTACCGCCTTTTTAACTGCGGCCGCTCTATCCCTGAAAACCACCTGCTCGGAGCCATCCTCAGCCAGCCTCGGTATCGAACCCCGGCTGCCCCCGGAGCTAATCTCTAAAGCGTCAATACCCTGCTCCACCATCTCCTGTGCTGTTTTTACGCTTTCACTCAGGGAAAGGCCCCCCTCACGGTCTTCCATAACGCCAAATTTAATCATCAGGGGGAAGTCCCTGCCTATCACCTGGCGTATCTTTTTTATCATCTCCAGGTGAAAACGGCGCCGGTTGGCATCACTGCCACCCCAGCGGTCGGTACGCTGGTTTGACAAGGGAGATAAGAACTGGCTCATCATATAACCATGCGCCCCGTGAAGCTGAACTATGTCAAAACCGGCTTCTATAGCCCGCTGGGTCGCCAAGACAAAATCATCGATGAGAGCCTCAATGTCCCCATCGGTCATCTCTTGCTGTAGTGCCTTCAGCCCATTTCTGGGCGATACTACCTGAAGAGCGATACCCTGCTGCCTGAGATAGCCGGAGTTAATGCCAGAGTGGGTTATCTGGATGGCAATTTTAGCCCCGCCCTGGTGAACCGCCTCAACCAGTCTCTTCAGACCGGGTATCATCTCATCCGTGTGAACACCGTACTGGGCTGACGTGGCTTGCCCCAATAAAGACACAAAGGCATGTCCGGTTACGATTAAGCCGATATTTCCCCGCCCCAGTTCCCGAAACAGTGCCACTGAATCATCAGTTACCGCTCCGGAGGGGTCCGCCGCACCATCCCAGGTTGCTGACCTTACTACCCTGTTTTTCAGCTCCAGACTACCGATAGTCACCGGCTCAAACAATTCTGCCATACCAATCTCCCGCTAATAATTTTAAGTTCCATCATAGCACAAAGCCATTTTTTTAAGAAGGTCAGTCCAGCCGCCGCAAGCGGGGCACAAAAACCGTAATTAGCAACGAGACCACTACCAGCACCAGGGCAAAGCTGCTTATCGCCCACTCCACACCTATAATCCCTGTCAGCCAGGCTGCCACAAAAACGGCCAGTCCCGGAAATGACATCTGCATATCAAGCACACCCATCACCCGCCCCCGAAAACTGTCGCTGCTGTAGTGCTGGGCCAGAGTGTTAGTCAGAGTCATTCTTCCAACCTGCCCCATCCCGATGAAGACCATCACTCCCAGAGACAACCCCCAGGACTTGGAGAAAGAGAAGGCAATAATTATCAGGCCCAGGAACAGGGTGCTGGCCAGAAGAAGCCTGCCCCGTTTCCTGTTAGGTAGTGAAGCCAGGACGAGTGAGCCGATAATAGCTCCGATGCCGGAGACACTAATCAGTATCCCCAAACCCCCGGCGCCAACCCCAAGGATATCGTCCACGAAAACCGGCAAAAGCTGCTGATAGGGATTGGCCAGGACGACGGCAAAGAAATTGAATATCAGTACCCACATAATATCGGCTTCCCTGCGGATGTACCTGAACCCTTCCCGGACCTCGGACAGGACGCTCTCCGAGGTCGAGGGAAGTTTACCTGTATTAGGCAATAAGCCGCTGAAGACCATTGCCCAGACATAAAGCCCGCCGATGATGTAATATACGGAACCAAAACCGAAACCCTCAACCATGAAGCCGGCAGCCGCCGGCGCTATCAGACGCCAGGCGTTCCCTCCGAGCGAGTTCATCGAGACTGCGTTCATCAGTTTCTCCCGTCCCACCAGGGCGGGAATGATAGACTGACGCGCCGGTACCAGCAGGCCCATCAGGGTGCTCTGGACAACCGAGGCAACAATCAGGATCCACCAGGTCTGTGCGTTGAGCCAGCCTGTCGTCAATGAAATGGCGATTCCGAAAGAGAGAGCGGCAAAGGCTGCCAGTGCCAGCATCAGGATATATTTTTTCTCCAGACGGTCGGCAATAACACCGCCATAAAGCGAGGAGATGATGTGAGGCACCATACCCGCCACCGCCATTATGCCGATAGCCGTTACCGAGCCGGTGACCCGGTAGACCAGCAGCGAACGGGTCAGCATCTGCATGTTCATAGCCGCCATCTGCCCGAACATACCCACCATGTAGAGGCGGAAGGCAGGGGCGCCCAGGGAACTGAATGTGTTAAAGCGTCGGGAGGGAACGCCGGTATCTTCCGGCTTCTCTCCGGGGGTATGATTCCCAGATTTGTCAGATGCCATACTGTTTACTTAAACACCCCATCTGCGGATTATCGGGCAAAACTCACCCGCCACCACTATTCGGCTTGCTTTTGAGGGTTGGGATTACCAGCCGGTTTGAAAGGCGCCCCCGGTGAGTCTCTGGACGGCTTTGCCCTTAAAGTACTATCTTGATGTCATTCTGAGGCGTAGCGAAGAATCCCTATCGATAATTATACACTGTTTATCGGGGCAATATCCATTCCCCAGCCTGGTTAAGACCTTCTTAAAGTAGTACTGAAAAAGCTTTGGAAACCTTGCTGAAGGATTATCGGAGTCACTCAACCATATATTTCAAGACAGACGCCTTTTTTCCTTTTCGGTTCATCATCTGATATGATAATGTATCAGCCCATCTCAAACAAAATCCGGTCTCATACTTTATGTAAGGAAAATATGAATCTACCCGTTGAGGTTATCACTCAATCAGGCCAGCTGTATGCCGCTGTTCAGGAAATAGGTGGTTCGAAGGCAATAGCCGTTGATACCGAAGCAAACAGTCGGCATCGCTACCCTGAACAGTTGTGCCTGATTCAGTTAGCCACCCTGGATAAAATATTCGTCATTGATACGATTAAATTAAAAGAAATCGGACCCTTAAAAGACATTTTTCTTGACGCTTCAATCATAAAGGTATTCCACACGGCAGACTACGACATTCGCAGTCTCAATCGACATTTCGGGTTTCAAATTCACGGAGTTTTCGATACCGCAATCGCTGCCCGGTTCACCGGGATTTCAAAATTCGGTTTAGCAACCCTCCTTGAAGATCTGCTGAAAATAACAATTGAAAAGAGCCAACTGCTCCAGAAAGCCGACTGGGGAAAACGGCCCCTTTCCAGTGAAGCCCTCGAATATGCTGCTAATGACGTTCGTCACCTCCTCTCCTTGAAAGATTTCCTGGATAAACGGCTCCGGGAACTCGGGCGTACAACCTGGGTTACCCAAGAATGCAGCCGACTTGAAGAACTAAGATACGAACCCGGGGATCCGGAAACGGCCTTCCTTTCCCTCAAAGGAGCGAATAAGCTTAATGGGAGCAGCCTTGCTGTCCTGAAGCCTCTTTTTATGTTCCGCGAAAAAGAGGCCCTCAAGCAAAACCGACCACCCTACTTCGTAATACCTCATTCAACCCTCTTGTACCTGGCTGCCAATCCAAAGGCCGACCTGTCGAAAACACCTGGCCTGGGGAAAACGGGATTAGAGCGATTCGGTCAAGGTCTTCAACGGGCACTTACAGAAGGATTGGCTGGTCCCCCGATCTACAGGGGAACAACCGAAAAACTCACCCGGGAAGATACTGAACTCCCAAAGCTGGACAGAGCAGAGCAAGACCAGCGTCTAAAACACCTCAAAGCCTGGAGAGAATCAATGGGTAAATTGCTTTCCCTCGATCAGTCTCTCATCTGGCCGAGAGTTAGCCTTGAAAGACTTGCCTGTGCTCCTGATACTCTGGACATTGAGCTTACATCCGGCGATATCCGCCGCTGGCAACATGATAATTTCGCTTCTTCTCTCTCTATCTTATTAGAATCCCTCTAGTTAAATAGACATGTAAATCAACCGCTTATTGTCAATGGCCTTCAGACTGTCTCCGTTGGCATCCGGTTGATTTTATCATCCCGGGAAACTTATATCTTCGATTCAGGTGAACCTCACCCCCCTTTATCCCCCATCCCCCGGCTAGGCCAGCCTCTTCAATCCAATTGTAAAAATACGTTGTTCAGTTTAAAATATACACATGAAAGAAATTAATTCCAGTTTGCCTGAGGTAATGCACCGCCTTCAGGAACGGGTCAAGGAATTAAACTGCCTTTATGCGATTACCCGCCTGGTGGAGCAATCCGACCTGACGGTCGACGACATACTTCAGAGCGTGACCGACCTCATTCCGCCATCCTGGCAATATCCGGATATAACCGGCGCCCGTATCAAGCTCAGCGACAAAGAATTTCAGACATCAAACTTTATTCAGACAGCCTGGAAACAATCCGATATTATCATAGTAAACGGCCAGGAATCCGGCATAATAGAGGTGTGTTACCTCGAAGAAATGCCGGAGAGTGACGAGGGTCCCTTTCTCACTGAAGAGAGAAACCTGATCCATGTTATCGCCGAGCGACTGGGACATATCATAGAACACAGGCTAGCTCAGGACAGCTTGCAGTCTCTGTATGAGCAGGAGAAGCAGCTCCGGGAAAGGATCCAGGATGAAATGCAGAGGCGCATTAATTTCACCAGGAACCTGATTCACGAACTGAAAACTCCCTTGACTGCCCTGCTGGCTACCAGCCAGTTGTTGCTTGAAGAAGAACAGAATGAGCCGCTGGGGAAACTGGCTCAGTACGTATGGGAAGGGGCCAACAGCCTGAATACCAAGATTGATGAGCTTCACGATTTGGTGAGGGGTGAAATCGGCACACTGAAACTGGAACTAAAGCCATTTGATGTTTCCGAGATGTTGCCCTCTATCATCTCTGAAACACAGGCTCTTGCACGGCAGTACGGCGTTACCCTGAACCTGAAACTTTCCAGTGACCTGCCCAGGATTACTGCTGACGGGGCCAGGGTAAGGCAGATAGTTCTTAACCTGCTCAATAATGCCTTCAAGTACGCTTCAGAGGGGAGCAAGGTCACTATTATCTGTTCCGCTGATGACCGTTTCCTTAAGTTGGAGGTCAAGGACCGCGGGCCCGGAATACCCCTCGAGGAACAGAAGTACTTGTTTGAGCCCGGTTACCAGGCAGACCACCGCTCCGAGCTGGCGGGGGGACTGGGTATCGGTCTGGCACTCTGCAAGCTGCTTACCGAGCTCCACGGAGGTAAAATCTGGGTAAAAAGTAAAATTGGAAAAGGTACCAGCTTTTATTTCACATTGCCTTTGCAAGGTGAATAGTAGGAAGCAGGAGAGGCAAAGTTTAAAATGAAAGTCCTGATTATCGAAGACGAGAGAAAAATAATCGATGCCATCAGGGTGGCTTTCGAATTCAGATGGCCGGAAGCCGAATTGATTGATAGTACCTTCGGAATGAAGGGAATAACCATGGTCAGGCAGGAATCACCTGATATTGTTATTCTTGATATGAACCTTCCCGATATGAGCGGTTTCGATGTTTTGAAGGAAATAAGACAGTTCTCTTCCCTGCCTGTAATAATTCTGACGGTCAGGTCCGAAGATGCTGACATGCTGAAAGGACTGGAAAGCGGAGCCGATGACTATATCACAAAGCCGTTCAACTATATGAACCTGCTGGCCCGGATTAAAGCCGTACTCCGCCGTGCTGAAACAATACCATTCAGCGGTGAACACAACAAAGTTATAAATTCACGCTTTACTATTGATTTCGTTAATCAGAAAGTAAAGGTTGATAATAATCCGGTTTCACTCACCCCTGTCGAGTATCGCCTCCTGGCGCTGCTGGCTAAAAGTAAGGACACTATAATCTCATATGACCGGATTTGCAGCGAAGTCTGGGGCAGGGACTATTCTGGCGATAATGAAAATATCAGGATATTCGTGCGCAGGCTCCGCGGCAAGCTCCAGGACAATCCACCAAATATGATTATCAATAAACGCGGCGCCGGCTATATGCTCAAGAGCTAGCCTCCAAGCTTAAAACCACTGTC
>JAZFUA010000141.1:0-6475 GCA_036446975.1 Dehalococcoidales bacterium | reverse complement strand
GAGTGCATAAATAGGGTAACCTTTTGGGGAGAAGTAATTCACCACGTTTTTGTAACGTCCGCTGTGCTCTGCAAAACCATGTGCTATAAGTAATATTGCTTTAGTACTTTTCTCTGGTAACCAGCATTGGTAATAGATATTATATTCCTTGTACCCTTTGAAATTGCCTTCTTCATGTTTCATGTTTTAAATCCCCCAGAAGCTATTGTAATAGATGAACATATCTGGATTATTCCACACCTATGACTTTACGTCCAGTATCGCCATATAGGCGGTCAGTAATATTAAAAAGGAACAATTATTGCTACAAATGGTACTTTCGGAAAACGATATAGTACGGGCCTTATGGATATTAGTATATCCATGATCTTATGAGCACAGCCGCCTACTTGTTAACTCGGTCTAGTATCTGCAGTACTCCCTTATCGAGTCCAGCATCGCAATGATATCTTCCATACTGCCCTCATCGGGAAGTCTTATACGCAGAAATAAACCTCCACCCTCACCGTGCTTGTCGAATAATCCTTTGTAGTAATCGGCCACCTCATTCGGGGAAGCTAGTTTCAAATGAACAGGCCCTCCGATTATCAAACACGTGTGCCCCTTCAAAACTTCTCTGGCATGATCGTTATCTGCAGCATCAATAGAAGCAATAATCTTTCCTTTGGGCAGTTCTAATAAGCGTTCGAGCCGGTCTCCGAACGGAGCTTCGAAGGCAGGTCTAGGCACATAACCCAGGTCAATATTCGCTTGAAAGGCTCTTTTTAACCCGGGCCAGTAAAACTTCTCAAATTGCTTCTCCGACATAAACGATTTGTCCCCCCGCCACAGGGGCATGCCCAGCCTTTTGCCCCTGTTTTCGGGCGTAGCCGGCTTGGCACGAGCAATTTGCGCATCCAGTATCATATCGCAGGCACGGATGAGTTTATCCGGATTGCGGTACATATCAATCATCGAACCTTTCATGCCCCTGACACCGCTTGAAAACCGGTCAAAAGGGGCTCCTCCAATACCACTGAGACCTAATTCTGAGTATGGCGGAAAACCCAGATAAGCTAACTCACCATAGGAATCCCCAACGGTCGTTTTGAATTCACTCGTTTCATTACCAGCCTTAGAAATTGCCTTGACAACCTCTTCAAATTCAGACGTGGCTAGTCGCTGGGTGAAACCTTCGAAACCATTGAACATGAAACTGATAGGGGGCAATTTGGACAGGGGAGCCAGAGATGAATACATTCGGGGCAGGAAAAAGCGTAACATGAAATCTGTCGGGTCGTTGAGGAAGATGTCATACTCCTCCTCCTTCATGAATTCTTTCTCCTCAACCTGATACTCATAGTCCGGAGGCAGATTCCAGCCGGGGTAACGGCGGTTGGTTACTCCGAGAGTCTCAAACGAAGCACCGGATCTAGGTAAACCGGCATTACCCAGGTCTGGTTCGAAAGCAACGTGGACATCTCTCACTGCTTTTTTCCAGCCGATGGGGTCATAGTACAGCGCCGAATGCTGGATATCGATATATCTGGTTGGGTTCGTGTTTATCAAAAGTGGAACTCTGTCAGGTACTTTCAGTTCAGTGACGTCCCTGGCCCGCTTCTCTCTTTCTTTATAGAGCTGTTCCGTGCTTTTGCCGTGTTTCTCTTCGATTTCCGCCTTAATTCTCTCTTGTTCCAGGTAATACAGATCCGGATCTTTAACAACCATTAGATACCTCCATAGACCATTGTGGATGTTATTTTGGCAAACATTTACGCAAGTTTATATGATGTCCCCCGAAAAAGCAACAAAGGAACGATTATAGTTACAGGGAAAGTGAAAAAATGTCGATCTGATTATATGAAATATGAGTTTTATTTCTCTTAGCCTACCATAAGCGACCGCCCACCATCGACGAGAAGTTCCACACCGGTGATATAATTTGCCTCGTCTGAGGCGAGAAACAGGGCAGCATTGGCCACGTCCCAGGCTGTACCCATTTTGTGACGCAGCGGCACACGGGCATCACGCTCTTCTGCAACCTGGAGACGGGTCATCCCTGATATTCGCGCACGAGTGTCTACTGCCATCGGTGTGTCCATCAGTCCGGGAAGAATTACATTGGCACGAATACCGTATTCCGCATTCTGAACTGCCACCTGCCTGGTGAAAGCATTCATCCCTGCTTTCGTCGCCTTATATGCTACAGTGGGGTAGTTTTCCAACGTGGCAAATGAAGATATCATGATAATGGCGCCGGAGCTCTGCTGCCGCATTATCGGGATAACATACTTACAGGCCATGATGGCACCACGCAGATTGATTGCACTGATACGGTCAAAAATCTCCTCAGTGAAGTCAAGTAAGGTCGTGTCACCACCACCGAGACTGACTCCGACATTATAGTGCAAAACATCAATTTTACCCCAGGTTTTATGTGCCGCTGCTATTGCGGCCTCAAGCGTGGCTCCTTTGGTGACATCGGCTTCAAAGGTGATGCATTCTCCACCTTCTTCCTTGATCATCAGTGCGGTCTCCTCGGCCGAGCTAAGATTAAGGTCGACAGCCATGATTTTAGCCCCTTCCTGGGCAAATCTCAGGGCTGTGGCACGCCCGTTCCCCATTCCTTCGCCCGGGCCTTGACCGGCGCCGATGATGATGGCAGTTTTTCCTTCCAGACGCATTGTAATCCTCCTTTAAGAGTCTAATGACCCTGGGCATTTTCGAAATAATTCCTGGGGGCGTCAATGAGCAGACTCTTTATAATATCCTCGGAGACTCCCATTTCCCGGAGCCAGGGGAAAACGACATTCTTTATATAGAGGAAATCATGGGGATTCAACTTTTTCCTTTTTTGCGGTGACCCAATACGTGAATCACTTGCCACGTGCCGCGCCAGAGCCCAGTCATGAGAGATGCAAAGACGCTCTTTATATCCGGCATCTATTAATGCTTTGAGCGTCCTGGTCCGGGCAAGCGGGCTGACACCTTCTCCCGGATAGCGGTCCAGGCCGAGATAACAGCCCTGGTCAAGCATCCAGACGAGGTATTCAATGTCGGTAGTATCATTTGAGTGGTCCATTTTAACCCGGTTCATAGGAACGCCTTCTTCCTTCAGGATGGCTATTTGTCGCCTGCCGACCTGGCCAGGGGAGTAAGAATGCAACATAATCGGGACACCGGTTTCATGGTGGGCCCGGGCCACAGCTCGTAAAATTGTCACCTCTTCCGGCAGCACCCCTGCTTTGTCACTGGCTCCCTTTAAAATCCCTGCTTTAATATCGGTACCGGCTATTCCTTCCTTGATTTCGCGGATGAATCCCCGGGCCAGCCTGTCAACAGAAACTCCGGAAAGAAAGCGGATTTTCTCCGTCCACCAACCGGTACAGGCAATGATGTTGACTCCGGAACGGCGGGAAGCCTCGGCTAAGACATTAACATCCCGGCCCAGGTCAAGAGTTGTGGCATCAACAATAGTGTCTATACCCCCAGCTTTCGCCCGTTTCAATCTTTCAATGATGCGCCTCATATAGCCCCTGTCCAGAATCTCGGGGTAATTCTGGGGAATGCCTATTGATGAACCTAATATATGTTCATGTGCAAGAGTCGTACCAAAATTAGCGGTATCAATGGGTCCCAGAACAGAATTTATAATAGTCATATTCTAAACATCCTTTCCCCCGTCTGCAGGCAGTGTAGATTAATATTCCACTAAAACCATTTATTCATTTACCTACCAACTCCGGCGCGTAAGAAGGGCGCCGCCGTCTACCGGGAGCGTTATCCCGGTGACCCATCGCGCTTCGTCACTGGCCAGATAGACTGCTGCCCAGCCAACATCCCAGGCCGTACCTTCAGTCTGCAGGGGAGCGGAAAGCCGGCGTTGTTCTCGTGTCTCCTCGTTCAATATTTCGGCTACCATTGGGGTATATACCATACCCGGAAGGATACAGTTTACCCGTATCTGGTCTGCCGCGTGGGATGATGCCATTGCCCGGGTAAGGGCAAGGACTCCGCCCTTGGATGTCGAGTAAGCAACCATGTTACGGGGTCGAAGGGCTGCCACAGACGAAATGTTAATGATTGCGCCGCCACCACCGGCAATCATCTCCGGAATGGCAAACCTGCTGGTGAGCATAACACTCTTCAAATTAACCTCTATTATCCTGTCCCACTCTTCAATATCAATATCAACGACGGTTCCCGTGCTGTCGATTCCAACATTGTTGTGCAAAATGTCCAGTTTACCATAGCGCTCAACGGTTGCTTTGACCATCGCCTGGCAGTCATCAATATTCGTCACATCTCCGGTAAATACACTGGCCTCACCACCTTCAGAATTGATTATCTCAAGCGTTTCATCCATTCGTTCGGCTTGCCTGTCTACCAGCATCACTTTGGCCCCTTCTCTGGCAAACAGTATGGATGCAGCCTTCCCGTTCCCGATCCCCGGTCCCCTTGAGCCGGCACCGGTAACTATAGCCACTTTATCTTCAAGTCGTAACTGCCGTTCCGTCATATTTATCTTCCTTCCAGTCCTTACTATCCCTGGTACAGATAATACTAAATATATAATAGTTAAAATACAGTAGAATAAACAAGTAGTAAATTATGAAGTGATTCCTCCAATTTTATCATATTGACCTGCAAGCCCAGTAGGTGATAAATTCGGATATACGAATACTGTACCGGGGAGAAGGAGTTCTAAGATGAAAATCTGGTATCAGAGCGGGCTGTCATTTGAGCGATTCAAATCATATGAAAAATACCTTCGGGAGCATCTGGAGGCTGTCGCTGACCCCGGAGTTCAGATTGAACTCCACGGGACAACCAGAGGGGGTACGGGGGTTGAATACAGGTTCACCGAATACTTTTTTACCCGGGAAATCCTTGAAAACAGCCTTAAGGCGGAACAACAGGGTTTTGATGCCTTTACTATCGGTACCACAAATGATGCCGGTCTGTATCAGGCACGGGAAGTCTTGGGTATTCCTGTGATAGGTATATCAGAAGCCTCTATGCTGGTGGCCTGTATGATGGGCAGGAAGTTTTCACTGATTACCCCCAACGAGAAAATGATACCCCGCTTTGAGGAAATGGTAAATACCTACGGACTTAGAGACAAACTTGCTAGCATTGAATATATGGACTTCAGGATACCGGAACTCGGTATGGTCTTTGAAGACCCGGTATTGCAGAAAAAGCAGCTTCAGCAGTTCAAAAATGGGGCAGAGAAAACAATCAAAGCCGGCTCTGAAGTGATAATACCTATCGGAGGTATAGCCAGTTTGTTTCTGGCCAGGTCCGGTCTGCGCCAGATTGATGAGGTCCCTGTACTGGATACTATCAGCGTAGCGGTGAAAATGACGGAAATGTTTGTTAAACTGAGAGATATAACCGGGACATTCGTCAGCAGAAAACAGAGTTTTACTGCCCCATCTGAAAATATCCTGAAAGAAATACTCAAAGACTACGGGATAAATTGAATTTTGAGAAAAGTCAGGGGTATTCCAGGCTAAAGATTTATCAATATAATCCGGGCATTACCTTTGAATTATTTCCAGCATGAAACCAAAGGCTTCTTCCGTATCAAAAAAGGCATAGCCCCCGGAAGTGGGTCTCCAGCCCCGCTGGACTACCCTGTAGCCTTTAGCTGCCATTTGCTCCACTACCGCATCGATATCGTCCACGAAAAATGAGAAGTGCTGGATTCCCTCGCCGCGGGTATCAAGGAACTCTTTCTGCATGCACTCGGAAATAGGCTCGATGAGTTCGATTTCAAGGGGGCCTATATTAGCGAAACGCATTTTCAGTCTGACCTCGGTCGGTTTCCCGTCTTGCTCCCACTTAACCGTCGGCTCAGCATCCAGCGAACCGAAAGGCCCGATGCCGATGTCCTGGAGATTTTTCTCAGCTTTTTCTATGTCTTTAACGATTATCCCAACCTGTCCGAAATTCCTGAACGGTGACTGTTCCTCCATTACTTAAACTCCTCATTATTAATAATATTAATCCGGTGATTTGCTTGAAGCAGGTCAATATTTAAATTATTTTATTAAAGTTTGCTTCTTATCTTTTCAGTCAAGCGTCACATAAACCGATTTCCGGGGTTGGTTATTGACAGCCCGACTGATATGACCTCGGCCTGTAGTATCCTCTGCCAGCAGAATATCTCCCGCACCGAGAATACGAGTAGTGCCGTCACCGACTACCAGTTCAACCTGACCTTCAAGGTTAATAACAAACTGGCGGCGGGGAGCAGGGTGCCAGTCCAGGTTATAGTCGCCACTCGTTTCCCTGAACATTATTCCGGTGGCGCTTATTAATTCAGACTTACTCTCAGCGCCCACAATGCTGTCCAGAGAAATATCAATATCTTCGAAGTGAGATTCTCCATCAGGACCTGTATATAGACGGGTAACTTTCATTCCTGTCTTTCTCCTCTGTGATAGCGGTATTTCATCAATTATACACTGTGTCGTGTTTCCCAGTGTAT
>JAZFUA010000140.1:0-2674 GCA_036446975.1 Dehalococcoidales bacterium | reverse complement strand
ACCGTGTCACCGTCATCGCTGAAACCGATTACTCCTGCCTTTCCAGTTCCGCCATCGGTGCCAGCTTTTCGCCTCTTCTGCCCTCGGTGATGCAGCCGATTGGCAGCACCCGGGCAAACCCTGTTTTTTCCGCTTCGGTTTTCACATATTCTATGCCAGCCCGGTTATCCAGGGCTGGGTTGGTGTTGGGCATACAACAGACAGTGGTGAAGCCTCCCCTGGCCGCGGCGCGGCTCCCCGTATCGATGGTTTCTTTGTACTCAAAACCGGGCTGCCTGAGATGACAGTGGAGGTCAATAAATCCGGGGCAGACAATTAGTCCTTTGGCTGGCAGAACATCATAATCAGACCGGGGTGGAGTTTCATCTCCTTTTCCCAGCCAGGAAATTTTCCTCCCACTGATAAGCAGGCTGCCAATTTCATCTATCCCCCGGTCAGGGTCAATCAGGTGTCCCTCTTTAATAAGCAAAGGCTTCATCATTTATCTCTGGGGATTGCCTCCTGTAAATTGGCTGGGCTTGTAACCCTGAGCCTTAGCTTCGGCTGCGGTATTGAAAACAACCAGATTTTCCGGCTTTATTGTTTTAGCCCAATGACTGCTGGCGCTATGGTATTTTTTCCTTTCTTCTCTACCCGCATGCCAATCTGAGCTGGCTACGAAATTTGGCTCAAAACCATGCTCGCAATAAACGCACCTCAACCTCAAAGGTTCTCGGTTTACAATCCAGAATTCAGGCGTGAGGTACCTTTTCTCGCTGGCCTGCACCGTCACACATATCGGATTGGAGCAGGTTACAGAATCGGCCCGCCTGTATACGGGGTAATCAAGCTGTTTCCCAAAGGAAGTGTATTCAGTAGGAATTGCAGCCTCCTTTTTACCCAGTAACAGGGCCAGCAGGGCCATCCGGATAGGTATCCCCCAGGCCGCCTGCTGGAAGTACATACTTCTCGGGTCGGCATCTACCTCATGAGCCAGTTCATCAACACGGGGCAGCGGGTGCATAATCAGAGTCCGCTTGAATTCCTTACCTTCAAGAAGCTTCATATCCACCACTGGGTATGCTTCCTTTGTATCCTGCCCTTCACCGGGTGCGAACCTCTCCTTCTGAGGCCTGGTAACATAAAGAGCATCGACCCCGTTCTTGAGTTCAACGTTAAAGTTGATACCAGGCATCATTGCCAATTGATGGGGGCTGCTCGGTGTTATGTAGATGGCATCCAGAGGAAAGGATTCATCTTCCTTTTTATGCTCCGAAACTATCGGACTTTCAAGTTCGCCACCGTATTCGCTGACCAGTTTTCTGATAATATTCGGGGGTACTTCCATACCCGGACTGGGGCAAAAAAGAATATTCGCTCCGAATTTAGCCAGGGCAAAAATCAAGGAATGTATCGTCCGCCCGTATTTTAAGTCTCCCCAGAGAGCAATCTTCAGTCCCTTGATAGTCTGTCTCTCTTGCTTGATGGTAAAAAGATCGCATAGCGTCTGTGTCGGGTGCTGATGACCTCCGTCACCGGCGTTTATTACCGGTACACCTGCGTAATCGGCAACTACCTTGGCAGCTCCTTCCCACGGGTGCCTGATAACAATAATATCGGCGTAACTGCCGACTATCCTGGCCATATCGGCAATGCTTTCTCCTTTTGCCTGGGAAGTTGCTGTGGCATCTGAAACACTGATTACACTGCCACCAAGCCTGTGCATCGCCGCTTCGAACGACAGTCGTGTCCTGGTGCTTGGTTCAAAAAACAGGCTGGCCATGATTTTCCCCTGGCAAATGCCAGTCTGTTTATCGACCGACTCTGCCATCTCGTTAGCCAGGGTAAAAACCGCTTCTATTTCTCCGTTCGAGAAGTCATCTATTGTTACCAGATTTCTATTTGCCAGAATCATGGCAACTCCTTTCGTAGCAATCTGTTCCCGTTTCGCTTCCGGGAATATTCCTTACCATCCTCCCTGGTAATAACCACCTCATCCGTACCGTCTGTCTCAATTAGTTTGACCCTTATCGTTTCCTGGCGGGAACTCGGTATGTTCTTGCCGACAAAATCAGCTCGGATGGGTAGTTCACGGTGACCGCGGTCAACCAGTACGGCTAACTGAATGGATTGAGGCCGGCCCAGGTCGATGAGAGCATCCATGGCAGCGCGGGCGCTACGGCCGGTATACAGAACATCATCAACCAGTATTACTGATTTACCATCGATATTGACCGGAATATCTGTATACTGGACAGTGGGCTGTGGATTTAAAGAAGACAGGTCGTCCCGATAGAAGCTGATATCCAGAGCGCCCACAGGTATTTTAAGGTTTTCAAGCTCTTCCATGTTGGCAGCCAGCCGCCTGGCTAAGGGCACACCCCGGGTGCGCATGCCTACCAGCACCAGATGTTCGGTATTCTTGTTCCGCTCTATAAATTCGTGGGTAATCCTGACCAGACTCCGCTTTATATCTTCCGGGTTCATTATTATTGTTTCAGTCATAAAAATAACCTCCTGCCGATTAGCAAGAGGCCTTCATAAACCAAACTTCTCTATTTCTCCCCTTGCTAGTCTCTCTGGACTAAATTAAAGGTAAGGAACTTTTATATTTTCACATACTCAACATTCTTTCACATACTCTACCACTTTATCAGGGTTAGTACAAATTATACCTGCTTGATTTTAAATATCA
>JAZFUA010000139.1:0-4725 GCA_036446975.1 Dehalococcoidales bacterium | reverse complement strand
TAAAGGGGATACAGGGGGATAGAGTCAAAGTCTTGACAACTGTAGCTCAAATGTTATAATCCCAATACGATTATGCTGATGCAGGATACTGCTTCGTCTGCCTTTTTCAAAATCTCGGAGTGGAGGAATGAACTATGCCTAAAGATTACCGGATGTACATAAACGGGCAATGGGTTGATGCCATTGGCGGCGAAATATTTGATGATTTCAATCCTTACAACGGAGAGGTTTATGCCAGGCTACCTTCGGGAAAAAGGGCGGACGCTAAAAAAGCCTGTGATGCGGCTGCGGCTGCCTTTCCCGAATGGTCAAAAACGCTGCCGGCGGAAAAACAACGACTCTTCCTGAAAGCGGCCGATATCCTGGAGGGAAGACAGCAGGATATTTTGAAGATTATTACCGAGGAGACCGGGGGTACTTTTGGCTGGGGCATGTTCCAGTCCGGTTTCGTCCCAGGTCTGCTCCGGGAAGCCGCTGCCCAGGTACACGCTATCAAAGGTGAGATTATACCGTCTGACCTTCCGGGAGCCTTCTTTATGGCCATACGCCAGCCGGTAGGAGTGGTGGCAGGGATTGCCCCCTGGAACGCTCCTCTAATTCTCTCCTTGAGGGCAGTCGCCCTGCCGATGGCCTGTGGGAATACCACCGTGTTAAAGCCTTCAGCCGAAGCGCCTGTCAGCGGGGGTATTATCTTTGCCGAGGTATTTGAGGAAGCCGGTTTCCCAAAGGGAGTATTTAATGTTATCACTAACGGCCCCGGCTTTAGCCAGGAGATAGGTGATGAATTTATCGAGCACCCCAAAGTGCGTCGGCTCAGTTTCACAGGCTCCACCGAGGTAGGCAGGCAGATTGCCGAGAAAGCGGGACGCCACCTGAAAAAGATTACCCTGGAATTAGGAGGTAGCGACCCTCTGATAGTCCTCAAAGATGCCGACATCGATTATGCGGTCAATGCGGCTACCTTTGGCCGCTTTAACCACCAGGGGCAGATATGTATGTCCTCAAAGAGAATTATCGTGGAACAGCCGGTACTTAAGACCTTTACCGATAAATTCATCAAGAAAGTACAGGGGCTGAAAGTCGGAGACCCCCAGGCGCCGGATACCATAATCGGGCCCCTCATCAATCAGGCACAGGTTGACAAGATTCACGCTCAGGTAGAAGAGGCTGTTAAAAGTGGCGCCAGGCTGTGTTGTGGTGGTAAATTTGAAGGGCGCTGCTATTTCCCCACCGTGCTTACCGGTGTTACTCCGGATATGAATATTGCCCGTGAAGAGACCTTCGGACCGGTGGCCCCCATAATAGTCGTGGCAGACGCTGATGAAGCGGTGCGCGTGGCCAACGATACCCGGTTCGGGCTTTCAGCCGGTGTCATTACCGGTGATTTTCTGAAGGGGCTGGAAATAGCTGAGAAGCTTGAATCCGGTATGGTGCATATTAACGATTCTTCAGTCCATGATGAGCCCCAGGTACCCTTCGGAGGAATGAAGGACAGCGGTTACGGACGGCATGGCGGCCAGGCTGCCATTGATGAGTTTACGGAGCTCCGCTGGATAAGTATTCAGAGGACTCCCCGGCAGTACCCCTTCTGAGAAAATACTAATAATAGCTTTGCCTCAGAATCTGTTCTCAGAGTAGAATAATACGGATTCTTCGCTACGCTCAGAATGACAGGATGATAGCATTGTTAAAGTAAGCTCACAAAAAATAAAGGGGAGGAACGATTGATGGCAACAAAAAAGGCGGCTAGCTTGAAGTGGGGTGAAGCTTCTCCAACTTCGTGGATAGATATCTCGATACCCTTTCGTGACAAGATGGTACACTGGCCTTCCGATCCCGTACCAAGGGTCGAACGCATCAAGGACCGGGATAAAGGTGACCCGGTTACCCTGACCGAAATTCAGATTATAGACCATGTCGGCACTCATATTGATGCCCCTCTTCACTTTATCGCCGGAGGAGCAACCATTGATAAGATGCCTCTGAATGCTACCGTGGGTCGGGCCCGGGTTATTGAAATCAAGGATACCGAGTCCATAAAACTGGCCGAGCTTCTGCCCTACAATATCCGGCGTGGCGAGCGTATCCTGTTCAAAACCCTGAACTCCGAAAGGTGCTACCAGACGGATGAATTCATAGAGGACTATGTCTATTTCGCCACCGAGGTAGCCCAGCACCTGGTAGACAGGGGTGTGCGGGCTGTCGGCCTTGATTATTTATCCATCGGCACCTACGGCAGCCGGGACAGCATTCATGACACCCATCAGATTCTGCTGGAAAATGGGGTTTATATCATCGAAGGGATAAACCTCTCCGGCGTGAAACCGGGGCGCTATGAGCTTATTTGTTTGCCCATTTTACTGGAAAAGGGTGATGCCGCTCCGGCACGGGCTATCTTGAAACCGATTTAAGTTTATTTTACATCTGCCAAAGACTGTTTAGGCGCTCTGACTCTCTACCGGGCATTAACCCCCAAGACCGGGGGCAGTCCCCGTGTAGGGATGGGCTTTCACCACATCTTCGTTCAGTTCTATGCCCAGTCCCGGCTCGGTAGGAGGTATGATATATCCATCCTCCCACTGGATGGGTTTCTTGAGAATCTCAGCATAAAAGCCGCCGAATGTTTCTATACTTTCCTGAATCAGGAAGTTAGGACTGCAGGTATCAAGCTGGATACTGGCCAGGGCTTCTATGGGACCGGCATAAAGGTGGGGGGCTATCTGCGCATAATAAGCCTCCGCCATACCAGCAATCTTCTTGGCTTCCAGGATGCCGCCCACTCTACCCATGGCAAACTGCAGGATGGTAGCAGCCTGATACTCCAGCACTTCCCTGAACTCGTACTTGGTGGATAATCTCTCACCGGTAGCAATAGGTATGCTGGTATGACGAGCAACCCTGGCCATCTCCTGCCGGTTCTCCGGTGGTACCGGCTCTTCATACCAGAGGGGATCATACTTCTCAAGTCTCTTAGCCAGTCTGATTGCGCTGGAGGTAGTCATCTGTCCGTGGGTACCGATAAGTATATCGCACTTATCACCAACCGCCTCCCGCACATTTTTTACCACCAGCTCGGCGGTCTCAAGGGCTTCCAGGCCTACCTGAATAGGTGCCAGGTAGCCGATAAGTCTGATCGGGTCAAATTTTATAGCCGTGAAACCCATTTTCATATAGTAAACCGCCCTCTCGCCGGCTATCTGCGGGTCGCCCTGGGCCCTCCGCTGGGGGTCTCTATCCGCATCATCTTCCGGGTACAGATATGTATAGCTCCTCAGCTTTTCGTGGTACTTCCCACCCAGCAGATTATATATGGGCTGCCCCAGGGCTTTGCCGATGATATCCCAGCAGGCTATTTCAAGTCCGCTCATCATGGCCACCTTGGTCGTGTCCGGGTGCTGGTCATACCCGGCGGCGTAGATCTTCCGCCACATCAGCTCTATGTTAAACGGGTCTGTATCAATCAAAAACCTGTCAACCCAGGACTGGACCAACTGGGGGACAAACTGTGGATTCACCATCGGGGCATAGATTTCACCCATTCCTTCAATGCCATCATCCGTGGTCAGTTTCACGAATATCCATTTCCCTCCACCCCTTGAGGGGGGAGGGTTTCCTACCAGGAAGGTCTCTACATCTACTATTTTCATCTTTGCACCTCCAACTAAAAATTATAACCCTAAATATGTTGGAGTCAAGACTTATCAAAATAAATAAATCGGGGAAAACATGCCTGCTTGAGTCTGTAAAGTCAGGGCTTTCCCCAGCAGACGACCACAAATGCTCCGGTGTCTAATCCCTGGAGTCGACCCGCCTGTTCGATTTCTATTGCTCGGGCTGGATCGCAATCTTTTTGAAAATGGATAGCCGTTTTCACTTCACCACTATATGGGCTACAAGCAAGTATTTCATCCGGAGACCTGAAAATTGCATCCTCCAATATGTGCCTCTGGCCTTTTTGAGTCTTGGCCTTACGGCGGGTTGCCCAGGGACTAAGGCTGTTTAATGTGGCCGCTACCACGCATCCCCCGGGCCGTGTGACCCGAAATAGCTCATCGATTGCCCCCCTGGCATCGGCGATGAACTCCAGAGCTGTAATGGAAACAGTTTTATCGAAGGATTCGTCTTTGAAAGGTAGCTGCTGCATATCTCCCTGAACCGCCCAGAAAGAATAGCCCTTTGTCTTATTGCGGGCTACTCTTAGCATTGGTTCGGAAATATCAAGGCCGGTGACCTGTGCCCCGGCACTAAGAAAATCGGTGGTAAAAATCCCGCTCCCGCAGCCGGCATCGAGCACTTTTTCTCCTGGTTTAAGATTTAACAAATCTCTAATTAGTCCGCCTTCGATATCCAGAACCAGTTTTCCGACAGGCTCCCTGAACCACTGTTCATATTGTTGGGTCCATTCGTCAAAGAGCGATTTTCTAACCATCTATTTTCTACCTGCACTGACCGAGCACCCAAATTAATAACCCGAGAGCTGCCTAATTCCGAGTAAAGAACCATAAACCCAAAAGCACCGCGGCAAATACAATAAGAGACCACAGCGCATCAAACCCCGATAATGGCTCAGGAGGCATTCTTTTGTTCCTGTATAACCTGACCAGAAGTAGTTTTCATAATCCCCATCCTCAAACCTGCCCAGGCAAAAGATAGACCTGGCTCCGGTCTTATTTAGTATATTGTGCCTGCTGGAAAACCCGTTCATTACCACGGGCTGGAAGTCTA
>JAZFUA010000138.1:0-4161 GCA_036446975.1 Dehalococcoidales bacterium | reverse complement strand
AGTTGACCGATTCTCCCGGCCCATTCCCTGGCCGTAACCATAAGTTCTCTTTGGGGAACTACCTGGCTTAGCAGGCGTACATCAAGTGCCTCCCGGGCTGTAATACGCTTGCCCGCAATCATCATTTCCGCCGCCATACCGAAGGGAATTATCCGGGGCAACCGCTGGGTACCCCCCCATCCCGGCATCAGTCCCAGCGTTACTTCCGTAAGACCTAACTCGGCAGTATCAGCGGCTATCCTGATATCGCAGGCCAGGGCTATTTCAAGACCGCCGCCAAAAGCGTAGCCATTAATGGCGGCAATAAGTGGTTTCCATATCTCCAGACCTCGCACCAGAGTTACCTCTGGCATATCGCCTGCTCCCGCCCGGCTGCCATCGCCGGGTGTCCCCCTCAGGTCAAAACCGGTGCAGAAAGCCTTATCTCCGGCGCCGGTAATGATTCCCACTCGTAAAGAAGGGTCTTCCCGGAAATTTATTAAAGCTTCGGTCAGCTCCTTTAAGGCTTCAGGGTCAAGTGCGTTCATAACTTCCGGACGATTTATGGTGAATATAGCAATATTGCCGTCCTTCTGATAATTGATCGACATATTAAGCACTCCCTTTTATCGTTCCGGGCTGAGTCTACACCTCGGGGCCGGCCAAGTCAAATACTCCTGAATAGCTCTTGTTACACACCCGGATAACTTGACAAACCGGGTACCAGCATCAACAATTAGATAAAATTACAGAGTATAGCAGAGGAGGAATTGATATGGGTGACAGATTAAAGGACAAAGTGGCCATTGTTACCGGCTCCGGGCAGGGAATTGGTGAAGCCATAGCTCTGGCACTGGCAAAAGAAGGCGCCAAGGTAGTGACTAACAACCGCCGTCAGGGCACTGAAGGTGGAGACGCCGAGACGACAGCCAAACAGATTACGGATATGGGTGGTCAGGCCGTAGCCTTTTTCGGTAGCATCTCTGATTATGAAATCGCCGGTAAGCTGATACAGACGGCAGTTGATAAATTTGGCAGACTTGATATTCTGGTGAATAACGCTGGGGCCGATGCTCCTCATATGGTCTGGAATATGACCGAAGATGAATGGGATATTTGCCTGGATTCTTTCCTGAAAGGCTCTTTCAACTGCACCCGTTTCGCCTGCGGAATAATGAGGGAACAAAAGTGGGGACGGATAATAAATACCACTTCGACAGCCTGGCTGGGTACAGTGGGACACTGCAATTACGGGGCAGCCAAGGCAGGGCTGGTAGGCCTGACCAGGTCTATTGCCAGGGAAATGGGCAGGTATGGAGTAACTTGTAACGCCTATGCTCCGACAGCCGCTACCCGGTTTACGGTAAACGAGGAAATTGTAGCCGGTTTTACGAAAAGATATGAAGCCGGACTTATGACCAAAGAGAGGTTCGAAGAGTTGACCAAACCGCCCGGTCCGGAGACGGTAGCTCCATTCCCGGTTTACCTCTGCACTGACCAGGCGGCTGATATAAACGGACAGGTCTTTGATGTTACCGGAAGCAATATCGCCATTTACTCGGAACCGGTAAAGACAAAGGCTATCGATAAGAAAGAGGGTCTTTGGACGATTGAAGAGCTGATTGAGCAGGTACCCGGAGTACTCCCGAAGGATTACAAGAATCCGGCTCCGGCAGAACAGAAATAGAGTATCGGCAAGTCAAATCAAAAAGTAGTTTAGATTATTACACTGAATTATTTTCCGGTGGAAGCTCGATATTCAGTTTAAGGCGTCTCATCCGCCATTCCCTCAGGCATTGTATCACTTCATCATCGTTGAGGTCGTACCAGCGCCGGTAATAATCGGCTACGGCAAATTTGCCCGGGGACCCGGTAGCTATAGTTACCACTTTATCGGATACCTTCTCTACCTGTTCCAGAGCCTTCGCCGAACTAACAGGTACAGCAACAATTATTTCTCTTGGCTGTCTCCTCCGCACCGATGCTACCGTCGCCAGCATGGTAAAACCGGTTGCCAGACCGTCATCAGTGATAATCACGGTTTTACCGCTTACCACCGTGGGTGGCTTGTCCTTCCGGTAAAGCTGCTTTCGCTGTCGGATCTCTTCTCTTACCTGGATAACCTGATAGTCTATCTGCTGCCGGGTTAAGGCATACCTGTTTACCATATCTTCGTTGAGAATAACCGTACCATCATCGGCAACGGCCCCGAAGCCAGCTTCCGGAGCCAGGGGTAAAGGAAGTTTGCGGGAAATAACCAGGTCCAGTACGACCTGAAGAGCCAATGATACTTCCAGCCCTACCGGCACCCCACCGTTAGGAATGGCAAGAACTACCGTGGATTCTCCTTCATACTCACCCAGTTGTTCCGCCAGTTGCTTCCCGGCATCATACCGATCCTCAAAGAGGGCTTGTTTACCGGTATAATACATCTGATTCTCCTCTTTAAATATTAAGAGTTGTACTTAACTAATCAGTTTTAACTTTACCATATCCACCAGCCCCGGGCCGGCAGGCAGTTCATCTTTTTCTATTCGGATTAAACGACTATCCGTCATTCTACGCCTTTAGGCATTCTCTCCATGTAGCCATCTAAACCCGCCAGGCCAGCCTTTCTCTGCCATCTCAAGCACAGAACGCTTATAATCGTTGAGTCTGCTCACGGTATAATCATACTCCCTACTCTCACTCACGAAGTAGTTTGAGATTGCTGCACGGCTGAATTGGTCTGGGGTGGTGTAATAAGTAGAATCTCCCCTCCAGTGCTTCTCGATAATTTCCGGCGAATTTAAAAGCTTCCAGGCAGAAGCAGCTTTACCTCCCTCATGACGATAGATAACATTCGTTACTGTGTCCACAGCACCCCAGGTTGAGTCACGATAAACCTCAATAATAACATGTCCATGATAAGCCTTCGTTATATCGAAGAGATAAACCATTCGGGCAGGAAAACTTGCTACCTGGCATAGTGCGCAGCCTACCCTGGCCACATCGGTACACCAATCAGAACCACGAGTTATTATGTCATCTTCAGTTCCTCCGAATCGCATTGAATCCAGATCCGAAGCAGCTCTATTCTGTAAACTCGATGTAAAGAGGATAATTTTTTCTATACGCTCTTCATCCGAACTGCAAGTTGAGATTATTTTATCTGCATATTCTTCAAGCTCGGACTTGATTCCCTTTTTATAGTCGCTCTTTTCAGGCGTGTAGGCCGTGTATAGATATTCTGCTGTCTCCGAACACAACCGTATCATATTCTCCCCCAGAACCCGGTCTACGGAGCCAGGCGTGTGTGTATCATTTTCACACATTACCCGGTAAGCTTTCCCGAACTGAGCGGGACCCCGGTATGCAAAAATATCAATCATACCCTGTATTCCTCTTTATTTTCCTTTAAATACCGGCTCTCTCTTCTCCACAAACGCCCTGGCCCCTTCTTTATGGTCTTCCGATGCCATAAGGTCTTTTTGGAGAGAGTTGGTATACTTCAATGAAGTCTCCAGGTCCATAGACAGACTATCATATATGGCCCGTTTAGCCTTTTGGACTGCCAGGGGGGCGCTCTTGGCCAGTTTCTCAGCCAGTTCCCTGGTGGTGTTCTCCAATTCCTTATGAGGGACAACCATAGTCACCAGACCTATTCGCTCTGCTTCCCTGGCATCAACCATATCTCCTGTCAAAATAAGCTGACAGGCCTTATCAATCCCGATTAACCTCGGTAAAAAGAAGGCGCCTCCCTGGGCCGGTATAATTCCCCTTCTTATATAGATCTCGGATAGTTTTGCTCTGTCCGAGGCTATCCTGATATCGCAACCCAGGGCAAGGTCAAGGCCCCCACCTACCGCTATCCCGTTTATTGCCGCGATTACCGGTTTGTCGCATTTCTGCAGGGCGAAAGAAAGCCAGTTAATTCCGGTTGTTCCTCCCTCTTCCCTTTTCGCAGCAGGTGGCCGTTCAGTGATTGCCCCCATACTTTTAACATTGGCGCCAGAACAGAATGCCTGACCCGTCCCGGTCAGAACCAGTACCCTTACCCCATCATCTTTGGCTGCATCTTCCAATGCCTGATAAATACCTTCAACTATTCCGGGAATCAGGGCATTCCGTATATCCGGTCTATTCATGGTAATGGTGGCAATGCCATCTTCTTTGGTATAGATAATATCCTTGTTTTCCATT
>JAZFUA010000137.1:0-5870 GCA_036446975.1 Dehalococcoidales bacterium | reverse complement strand
AGCTGATGTACTACATCTAAGAGGTTTTTATAAACTTGTCCCTCTCATCTCTGTATCACGGGGGTATCCCGGGTGGGGGCTGATAAGTAACCTTATATTCATAATGGAAGTTTGAATCTGGCGTGGGGAGGGAGACAGGCTACTAGAATGATTGACCGGTATTCAAGGCAGGTAATCTTTATCGGCGAGGAAGGGCAACGTAAGCTGGCCGGCAGCTATGTGGTAATAATTGGCTGCGGCGCCCTGGGAACAGTCATTGCTACTTCTCTGGTCCGTGCCGGGGTGGGCAGGGTAAGGATTATCGATCGAGATTTTATAGAGTACCACAACCTGCAGCGGCAGGTCCTTTTTGATGAAGATGATATTAAAAACCAGCTGCCAAAGGCGATAGCCGCGGAAAGGCACCTGAAGAAAGTAAACTCCTCGATTGAAATTGAAGGCATAGTTGCTGATGTAAACTTCACCAATATCGAGAAATTTGTCCAGGGTGCCGATATCATACTTGACGGGCTGGATAATTTTGATACCCGCCTTCTTATCAACGATGTTTCCTTAAAGCATAACATCCCGTGGGTTTACGGCGGAGCCATCTCTTCCATCGGCATGACCATGACTATAATCCCGCATGAGACCCCCTGTCTCCAGTGTTTTATAGTCGGCTCCATGGAAAGACGGATAATACAGACCTGCGACACCGCCGGGGTGATTAGCCCTATCCCGTACATTATCGGGTCTTTACAATCCGCTGAGGCGATGAAGGTGCTGATTGGTGCCGGGGTTATCAACCGGGAGCTGATAACTATTGACGTCTGGAAAGGAAATTTTAATCGTCTTAAAATCGTCCCTCGCCCAGACTGCCCGGCCTGTCAGGGTAAATATGAATTTCTGCGAGGTAAACTGGGGCTGAAAACTACTTCGCTCTGCGGTCAAAATGCGGTGCAGGTCTTGACTGCGAAAGCAAAGCACATATCCCTGGAAGAGCTGGCAGCACACCTGAAGCCGGTAGGCGAGGTGAGCTATAACGAGTTTATGCTGCGTTTCAAAGTGGATGACCATGAAATGGTTATTTTCCCTGATGGCCGCGCTATTCTGAGGAACTCCAACGATGAATCTTTAGCCAAGGGGCTTTACGCGAAGTATATCGGAACATAAGTGAGACAGGCCTGGCTTGGAAAGAGGAATTCATAACCATATTGAATGGCGGAAGACATGATACCTGGTGAAAGCCAGCTCGGAACGGGTCATAAAATCAAGCAAAGGAGGAAATCATAATGGCAGAGATAATTCAGAAAGTGGAAAAGCTTCAGTATAAGACAGTGGAGATACCAAAGCTAACCAGAGGAATCGCCCGTGATTCTTCCGAGCTAATTGGGAATACACCACTGGTCAGATTAAACCGGGTAACCGACGGGGCCAAAGCAGAGGTAGTGGCCAAGCTTGAATCGTTCAATCCCATAGGCAGCGTAAAAGACCGTATTGGGGTAGCCATGATTGTCAGTGCTGAAGAGAAGGGTCTCATCAAGCAGGGTACAGTTATCGTTGAACCTACCAGCGGTAATACCGGTATTGCCCTGGCTTTTGTCTGTGCTGCCAGGGGATACAGGCTTATCCTCACCATGCCGGACACGATGTCTGTGGAGAGGAGGCAGCTCCTCACCATTTTCGGGGCCGAGCTGGTGCTGACCCCGGGGGCGGAGGGGATGCCGGGGGCGGTGAGAAAGGCCGAGCAACTGGTGGCGGAAAACCCTGGCTATTTCATGCCTCAGCAGTTCAAGAACGCGGCAAATCCAGAGGTGCACCGTCTGACTACTGCCGAGGAAATCTGGAGAGATACCGAGGGCAAGATCGATATTCTGGTCTCCGGCGTGGGCACTGGCGGGACGATTACCGGGGTAGCCGAGGTAATTAAACCCAGAAAGCCTGAATTCAAGGCTATTGCCGTTGAGCCGGTTGATTCCCCGGTACTCTCCGGCGGGAAGCCGGGGAGCCACAAGATTCAGGGTATCGGGGCTGGCTTTGTCCCTGATGTGCTGAGAAAGGATTTGGTTGACGAAATTGTTACGGTCACCAATGAAAACGCCGGAATAATGACGAGGAGATTAGCTAAAGAGGAAGGCATACTCGCTGGCATATCCTCAGGTGCCGCCGTGTGGGCAGCGGTGGAGGTAGCCAAAAGAGCGGAGAATGAAGGCAAGCTTATTGTGGTGGTCTTACCGGATACCGGTGAGCGCTATCTGTCTACCTGGCTCTTCCAGGAGGTTCAGCCGGGAGCACCGAATATATAAACGGAGCCAAGCAAATCACCAGATCACAGAGATTGGAATAAAGGTTCTTTAAGGCAAAGGGGGAAAATGGACGCAGGACTGAGACGAGAAGCACGCCTCTCGAAGTTGGATTTCGAGGCGCTAAAGAGTGGCGGGTTTATTAAGCAAACCCAGAAAGACCTCTTCACGGTGAGGTTGCGATGCCCGGCGGGAAAACTGACATCACTGCAATTACGTAAAGCCGCCGATATCGCCGAAAAATACGGGGAGGGAGCAATTCACACTTCCTTCCGCCAGTCAATAGAAATCCCCTATGTTCACTACCGGCACTTCGACGCTATCGCTGCCGAGCTTAAGGAACTTGATTGGTCAATCGGCTCCTGCGGGCCTCGTATCAGGGTGCCTACTGCCTGTGCCGGGTGCACCTGGAATCCTAACGGCCTCATGGATACTCAGTCCATGTGTCTGGAGGTGGATAAGCGCTACTTTGGAACTCCCACCAACCACCATAAATTTAAGATTTCCTTTTCCGGGTGTCCCATAGACTGTGCCCGAAGCAGGGAGATGGACCTGGGCTTTCAGGGAATGGTTGATCCGGCTCTGGTAGAGGAGCTGTGTAACGGGTGCAGTCTCTGTGTTGCCGGCTGTGAGGAAACGGCGCTTATTCTGGTGGATGGCTTACCGGTAAGGGATACCAGCAAGTGCACATATTGTGGTGACTGCATCAAGGTCTGCCCGCTGGATGCCATGGTGGAAGCACGGAGGGGGTGGCTCGTCCGACTGGGCGGGAAGCATGGGAAACACCCCATGAATGCCTATGAAATAGCTCAGTTCGTCTCTGATGAGGAGGTTCTCTCGCTTATCGAGAAGACCGTGGAGTGGTACCGGGCCAACGGGCAGGGCAGGGAAAGAATCGGCACCACTATCGCTCGTCTGGGCCTGCCCAAATACCTCGATGAAGTTATCAAACCATTAGGCCTGGAAGTTATTGAACGGCCTGACGAGCGAAGCAAGTACCTGGTTGGTGGCAACCTTTATAAAGCGTGATAGAGCGTAAGTGTGGAGGAGCGCGGCATTGACGCTCAAAGACTAAGATGACAAATCTGATCGGATAACTGAAGGCTGAAACGAGAGATATAATCTCAAAGGAAGTGGAATTGCAAAGACCCAAGGTTGTATTTGACTACTCGTCTCTCTACAAAAAAGAGGACTGGTGGGCGGTCTGGATTGGCTTCTTCATCCTGGCGCTGACTATCCCCGGTATAGTTGGCATAGCTTATAATCTGCCTAAAGTTAACAAATGGGTATCCAACCCTTTAAGCGCCCTTCCCGGT
Organism: Dehalococcoidales bacterium; assembly: GCA_036446975.1. Taxonomy (GTDB): domain Bacteria; phylum Chloroflexota; class Dehalococcoidia; order Dehalococcoidales; family UBA2162; genus JAZFUA01. The sequence goes on along the minus strand of JAZFUA010000137.1, from coordinate 2,272 downwards.
GACACCCTCCTCGCCTATCTGATTATGTTTGTTGGCCTGGCTGTAATATTTCTGATAGCGGTAAGGATAATGGGGGAGAGGGTCAAAACATATGTCCCGGCTTTTCTGATCATCTTTGTAATCGGAATTATTAGTATGGTAATAGGCAATCAGGCAACCCTTAAAGCCTATGGACTGTCATACCCGCTATGGGCACTTGGCATTGGACTGCTTATATCCAATACGGTTGGGGTGCCAAAGTGGCTGAAGTCAGGGGTAAGAACCGAGCTGTATATTAAATGCGGCTTAGTAGTGCTGGGTGCTGAAATTCTTTTTACCAGGGTACTGGCACTGGGACCTTACGGTCTGGGCATAGCCTGGGGGGTTACCCCTATTGTCCTGTATCTTGTATATTTATATGGCACGAGGGTTCTTAAAATGGAGAGGGAGTTAACCCTGCCCATAGCTGCGGCAACATCAGTCTGCGGGGTTTCCGCTGCCATTGCCACCGGCGCTGCCTGCAAAGCCAAACAGGACTACATCACCATTGCGGTAGGGCAGACACTCATATTTACCGTGCTGATGATGGTGGCAATGCCCGCCCTTAGCCGTCTTTTTGGCTTCAGTGAACTCTTAGCCGGTGCCTGGATTGGGGGAACGGTTGATTCTACCGGTGCTGTTCCGGCCGCGGGTGAGATGATAGGCCCACTAGCCATGGAGGCGGCGGTGACCATCAAGATGCTTCAAAATGTACTCATCGGCATAATCGCCTTTGTGGTGGCAACGATATGGGTAACCAAGGTAGAAAAAGTTCCCGGGGCGGCAAGACCAAGCCCCTGGGAGATCTGGTTCAGGATGCCAAAATTCATCGTCGGCTTTCTGATCGCTTCCCTGTTTTTCTCATTTGTGCTCATACCAGCAATGGGGGATGAAACAGTAAATGGCATCCTGAAGTTTTCCAAGGTCTTTAGAAAGGAGTTTTTTGCCTTAGCCTTCGTAAGCATTGGGCTTGGCAGCAACTTTAGAGAACTAGGCAAGTATTTCAAGGGAGGCAAGCCTCTGAACCTATACTGGGTAGGGCAAACCTTTAACATCCTGCTGACCCTTCTGGTTGCCTGGCTGCTGCTTGGTGGAGTTTTATTCCCTGTGCCGGCATTTTAGCTAGTAGCTAGCCAGAAGGTTGAGGAATGGAGTATTTAACTCATCCTGGACTCTGGGTATAGCATATCGAATCTTTGGAGGTATATTGTGGGGGGTCCCGTAATAATGAAAAATAAAGAATTTGACCATAAATTGAGGGTTTATTCCGATATAACCCAGCTGATTGCCAGTCCACAGAACCCAACACCCTTAGTGCGGTTAAATAGAATTAACCCAAATAAGGATTTCTCGATCTTTCTTAAACTGGAAAGGTATAACCCCTTTGGTTCGATCAAAGACAGGATTGTCTCTGGAATGCTGGAGGCCCTGGACATAAGGAATAGAACCGTGGTTGAAGCGTCCTCTGGCAATACTGGCATTGCCTTAACCTGTATCGCTAATGCTCTGGGAGTGCCGGTGGAGATAGCTATCCCTGAGAAAATTCCTGAGGAAAAGAAGATAATGCTAAGATTTTTGGGGGCTAAGGTGATAGAAGCTGATGATGCCCTGTGTCCTAGATTCCCCAATGAAGGCGCCAGAGGCGTAGTTAACGCCTTGATAAAAAGCCCGGCTACTAAAGATAACTATATTAGCCCCAACCAGTATGAGAATGAGCTGAATGTTCAAGCTCACTACCGCCTGACCGGGCCAGAAATCTGGCAGCAAACCCAGGGTAAAATCAAATATTTCTTCGCTGGATTCGGCACCTGCGGCACCATAACCGGTGTCGGCAGATATCTCAAAGAACAAAACCCGGAAATAAAAATTATCGGGGTGGAACCATCTTCTCCGGACCACAAACTGCCGGGTATGAAGAAAATCACCGGGCTAGATGAAGAGTATATTCCCAAAATCCTGGACCCTTCACTGATTGATGATACGGTGGAAGTGACAGATGAAAACGCATATAGAACTGCGGTAAAATTAGCCCGGACAGACGGAATTCCGGTTGGCCCGACAACGGGAGCCATACTTTTTGCCGCCCTGCAGTATGCCAAATCAAATGCAGGTCTAGCGGTGGTTATCTCGCCTGATGATGCCTTTAAATATACCAGTTTTTACCGGGATGTCATTGAGGCTGAATTCATAAAAGAAATGGAAAGGGACAAGGAATATGACCTGTGTGATTTAGTTTGCCCCTTATCCCAAATGA
>JAZFUA010000136.1:0-7686 GCA_036446975.1 Dehalococcoidales bacterium | reverse complement strand
CTGATTAAGAGTCAGCTGCTCTGCCAGTTGAGCTAGCGGCCCATACACCATCCTAGTGTAGCAAACCTTGCTCCTGGCAGCAAACCGGGCTGCCGGCGCTTTCATTTCCCCGGGTTTTACCTGACGCTGTCCCTCAGTTCCTGACGGCTGGTCATAGCGGCGGCGGTATCCAGGAAGTCTTTCAGGGAGGTACTCCGGTTTCTCAGTTCCCTTAGTTCAAGTCCGATGGGGCTGATGAAGGCGGGTGTGTGGGCATAGGTACCGTAAAAGGCAAAGTAGGCCTGGTTGAGTTTTCTGATATAGTGCCCTTTTGAGACCAGGTACTGCCGTTTTCGTTCCATAAATTCTTCGGCCTGCTCAATTTCTCCCCTGACCAGGTAGGCATCAACCGTTTTTCTTATTGTTCTCATTTCGCTATTAAAATCAAATTCTGATTCCGGCTTTTGAACAATCTCATTTTCATATTCAGAATAGTATTTCCGGTACACCAGGTCGCCTATTTCTTTGCTGACCATACCGGCCAGGCTTTCATTCAGGGTGGCAATTTCATAATTTCTGGACAGGCCGGATAAATCAAGCAGGTACCGGAACCCCAGTGGTGTGAACGACAGGTAATGATGCAGCCACTCCTCAGTGGTGGTATCAATAGTAAACCTTAGATTGGCCTGGCTATCGACCAGGGCGGGATAGGTGGCTATGCCGCCGATATCTACCACCAGTGAAGAGACGCCCAGTTCATCGACCCTGGCTTCAACAGCCTCTTTTTCCGTTTTTGTAAATCCTTGTTGGAGGATAATTTCATTGGTGGAATCTATTCTGTCTCTGGGGGAAATCACCAGCAAATGGGGCAGTTCCTCCAGTCTGAAATTCACCGGTGGGAAGCTAAACTCCCCTTCCGTTAGCGGATTAAATATGCCCTGTTGAGCCAGGGTATCCTGTATCTGCTTTTGTATTATCTGCTCTACTGTGCCGGCAAGGGCTGATTTTCGTTCAAGGGAATCAAAGTATTCAGTGACTACTCTGACCTCATCCTCAATCTCTTCTGCCTGGCTGCCGGAAAGCCACTGCTCTATTTCCTGCAGTAATGTTTTGAATTCCCAGCCGGCAATACTGAAGAGGTGGGGTTCCACTATTTGATTTAAACGAGCGTCAAAGTCCTGGCCGGGGATACATCCGCCACCGAGCAAACTGCTCAACAATAAGCTTAAAATAATGATTGGTTTCATCAGAGGAAAGCAAGCAGGCGATTTATCATTTACCCTTAATGATTTGGCGTTGGCTCTTAGTCTCTCACATTCGTGCTGTAGCTTTGGCTAAATCCCAGGTATACTCGTAAAGGTGCAGTCCCTTGCTGGAGGCAATCAATTCTCCATCGTTGACCCCGATTTCGCTGGACATATATTCCTTGAGTAATTGAATGGCGGCCAGATTTGATGGGAAGCCAGCCCACAGGTCCCAGGACCTGAAATAGATAAAAAAGTGGAGGGCACCATCACGAATTCGGGTGTCTATCCCTCTCAGGCAGGGTGGGTCTGAGAGATAGATGGACTGCTGGTCACCTACCGACATATAAGCCTGGTTGGTATTAAAGCCGTCTTCTTTGTACATCCTGATTACTTCGGCAATCTGTTTTTCCAGGTACTGGCCGTAGGTATATTGCTCACTATCGGCTTTGTGGGCCGTCATCAGGTAGGGCAGATATTTTTCTATGTACTCCCCTGAAGTGGGGCAGGGAACGCCCTGGGGGACATCGGGAACCAGGGGTCTGGTTCCGGGGTATTGTATTTTCACGACTACAAAGTCGAGTTCTTTGCGGTGCTGCCCGGCATAACTGCCCCGGTCAATCTTGTATTCACGCCCCTCGGTCAGAGTTTTACCCAGGCTCAGGAACCAGGCTTCGGAAAGGTCTCTGGCTTGAATTACCGATATTTCCACTGACCTGCCTCCATAGTCGTTTATTTATTAAATATGCTCAGGAACCTGTCCTGGTACTCTTCAAAGAGTCCCCAGTGTTCAAGCTCGTCTTTTAACCTGGCGGGTTCACATTCTCCCCGGCCAACTTTCCCAAAAAGCTCTTCTATACCTGCCCTGGCGCCAGCCGGGATACCGGCTGAATCTATGTTTAAAAGCCCCCGGCTGCTCATTTGCCTGAGGTTGTCCGGCACTGAGCTTCGGGTGATTTCATAAATAAACTTCATCAGTGATACGTCCCAGAGGGCATCCTCGCCTTGGATAATTGCCGCCAGCGAGTCGCCCCGCCTGTCAATATCTGCGTTGAGATTGTCCACCACCGAGGCTAACTTCTCGGCAACAATGGAAAGCTCCCCAGGTTCATTGCGGTAGGTATAAAATACTCCCTGGATGTTAGGGCCGTGTTCTTCTAACAGGGATGTAAAATAGTTTCTGGCTTCCGAGCTGAATCCTTCAAGGTGGGTAAGGTAATACGGGGTAACAATTTTGGGCCTTTCAGCAATTACCCTGCCTTCTCTAATCACCGTCTCGGGAGTATCGTTCAGCATATCGGAGTAAGCCGGTTCGGTAATCAGGTAATAGTATATATTGGTCGTGCCGAAGGTGTACAGGCTCTGTTTCGGAGCTCTTAGTATCCGGGTTCGCCTGATGGCGTCTTGAATCCTGCCTTCATCCGTTTCCATTTCCGGTTTCCTTTTATGCTATATCCGTAAGCTCTCGCTTGTAGTCGTTTAAGTGGGTAAGGTAGGCGGAGTCCAGCTGAGTCTGTATTTTACGCCATTCCTGTTGAAACTGGGGCTGTTGTTCCACATTTATTCTGGTTCCCATCAGGGGGCTCATTTGCTGTTGCATGGCTTGTTGTATCTTTGTCTCCATATCGGCTTTTAGTGACTGATAAGCCTCTTGCTTCTGCTGTTCACCCTGCTCCGCATAGTGGCTGAAGAGTTGTCTTATCTTGCTGTAAACATTCTCTACACTTACTTTGTCATTCTTCAGATGCTTCAGGCCATCCATTGATTTCCTGTTATTTTTTTTGGCTAAATCATTCTTGGGCATGCTGATATTTCTGACCAGTATCCCGGCAGCTCCGGCGATAACATGCTTTTTTACATTTTCTTCATACTGACCCAGCTCAGCCAGCAGGTTACAGTCTTCCTTGAGATACCTGGCAGCCAGGCTTTCTCCCTGAGGAAGGTACTTCCATTTCAGTCGCTCCTCTTCGGTAGCCTCGCCCAGCTGCTCCACTTTTTCCAGGGCGATCTGACGGGCGCTCTTTATGAAGTCATCCATATTTCTTTCACCAGATTATATTATGATAGCTAAAGTTTACCCCACACAGTACTAATTATACTATATGGTAGAAAAAGCACAAAGAGAGAACCGGTGGTTGTTTTTTGCCAGGCGCCCTGGGGAGTTCTATTAATCTGGTTCCAGGGCGCTTAGAGTTTCGAACATATGGAAGTAGATGCCCTTTTTGGCCAGAAGTTCCTGATGAGTTCCTGACTCAGCGATTCTACCATGGTCAAGGGCTACAATTCGGTCGGCACTGGTTATGGTGGACAGCCTATGGGCAATGATGAGGCAGGTACGTCCTTCGGACAGGCGGCGGAGGGATGCCTGCATAATGCGTTCGGTATTGGTATCCACATTGGAGGTAGCTTCATCCAGCACCAGGATTGGCGGATCAGCCAGGATTGCCCTGGCCAGACAGATAAGCTGACGCTGTCCGGCGCTGAGATTGCCGCCCCTTTCCCCTACCTGTGTCTCATAGCCATGCTGCAGATGAGTAATTAAATCATGAACTCCGGCTGCTGTGGCTGCCTCGATGATATCTTCTTGGCTGGCATCAAGTCGCCCATACCGGATATTATCCTGGACAGTACCGGCAAAGAGGAAAGCGTCCTGGGGTACCAACCCTATCTGGCTTCTTAATGACGCTTGAGTGACTGAATCTATGTTATAGCCATCTATGGTAATTTCACCTTCGGTAGCCTCATAGAAACGAGAGCTGAGGTTTATCAGGCTGCTTTTGCCAGCTCCGGTATGCCCCACAATAGCTACTGTCTCTCCCGGGTTGACTGTCAGGTTTATCTGGTGGAGTACTTCCAGACCGGGTTCATAGGAAAAACTGACATTATTAAATATAATCTCTCCTTTTACCGCTGGCAGCTCGATTGCCTCAGGGCTATCCTGAATTGCAGGTTTGAGATCGAAAACCTCGAAGATGCGGGAGCCGGAGGCCATCGCCCGTTGCAACTGCGTGTACATCATGGTCAGTTCTATCACCGGGTCAAAAAAGCGCTGGACATAGAGCAGGAACATCAACATGACACCGATCTCCAGTTCCCCGGACAGGACCATTTGTCCACCAAAGATAAGAAGCAGGGCGTAGGCAGCCCCGGTCATTATCTGGACGGTGGGCATCATGATTGCCTGCAGCCTGGCGGCAGTTATGTTGGCATCCAGATGTGCCCGGTTGACTCCGTCAAATTGTCCAGCATTTTCACCTTCCCGGGAGAGGCTCTGGACTACTCGCACCCCGGAGATGTTTTCCTGAAGCTGGTCGTTGACTTCGGCGATAGCCCGCCTTACTTTGATGAAAGCTTGCCTGGCGTACTTCTGCCATATTGCCAGTACCAGGCCCAGCACCGGCACCACGCTCAGAGTAATCAGGGCCAGACGGGCGTTCATCAACAGCATAATAACGATTATTGTTACCAGGAGTAACATACTGGTTATGATGTTGGCAATGCCCTGGGTGAGTACTTCCTGTAGCTGCTGTATATCATTTTGCACCCGGGACATAAGTTTACCCACTTTATTGTGGTCGAAGAAGCTCATTGAGAGAGTATGCAGATGGTTAAACAGCTCGGTGCGCATTTGATAGAGCACAGCCTGGCCGGCATAGGCAAGGAAGATCGTTTGAAGATACTGGCCAGCCCACATCATCAGCGCAACGCCTATCAAGACCAGCACTATGAAATTAAGTCCGGGAAGGTCGCCGGTGCGTATGTATTTGTCAATGGTCATCCCCACCACAAGGGGCGTAGCCGCTTGGGCCGCGATACGAAGCAAAGACCCGATAAGTCCCAGTGCTATCCACTTTTTAACCCCGGTCAGGTATTTGGTCATCCGGCCGAGAACTCGGCTGTCATATACCTTGCCCAGTATTGCATCGTCGTCAGAATCCATGGCACCATGGAGTCGACCCATACCGCCTCCGCCGCCACCACCGCCGCCACCGCCACCGAACCCTCCGTAATACATATTTGTTACTCCTCTATAATGTTATCTCTGCATCATCTCCGGAATGATCGTCTGTCATGAGTTGTGATTGATATGTGTGATAATAAAGCCCTTCTTTGGCCATAAGTTCATTGTGATTTCCCATCTCGACTATCTTTCCTTTGTCTAGCATCAGGATAAGGTTGGCGTTCTTGATGATAGGCAGGCGGTGAGTAATAATGAAAGTGGTTCGCCCTTCGATAAGCTTGGCCAGAGCTTGCCGGATGAGAGATTCTGTTTCGGCGTCAACGGCGGACATGGAGTCATCCAGGATCAGGACACTGGGATTAATAAGCAGGGTACGCGCAATAGCCAGGCGTTGCTTTTCTCCGCCGGAGAGGGTAAGGCCTCTTTCTCCTACCCAGGTATCATAACCATCAGGAAGGGTCAGGATAAAGTCATGAAGGTGAGCCGCTTTTGCGGCCGCTTCTATCTGCTCCATATCGGCATTTACGACTCCGTAGGCAATATTTTTCCTGATGGTAGTTGAGAAAAGAAAGATATCCTGCTGGGCTATTCCCACATTACTGCGGAGTGAATCTAAAGTCACATCACGAATGTCAACACCGTCAATAGTGATGCTTCCCTCGGTGACATCATAGAACCTGGAGACAAGGTTGGCTAGAGTACTCTTGCCACTGCCTGAACCTCCCAGCAGAGCTACCAGTTCACCCGGTTGTACATCAAAACTGATGTTTTCAACAGTTGGAGCCATTGAATCATAGCTGAAACTGACATTTTCAAAAGATACTTGTCCCTTCACTTTGCCCAACACGATAGCACCAGGCTTCTCTTTAACTGCTGATTCGGAATCAAGAATCTCAAAAACACGCAGTCCGGCTGAGTAAGTGCGTGAAACCTGGTTCGCCAGCATTCCCAGACGGCGAATGGGCATTACCAGCAGGCTCACATACATGATGAATTGGGTTATTTCGCCTATGGTCAGGGTACCGGCTACTACCTGGCGTCCTCCATACCAGAGGATAACAGTCATAGGTAAAGCCATTAAAAACGCCATGAGGGGCATGTTAAAAGCCTGTATACGAGCAACGCCGATGTGGCTGTTGTAGAGGATGGTTGCCTGATCAGAGAATTTTTTACTCTCTACCGATTGACGGGAAAAGGCCTTCACTACCCTAATTCCGGTGAGGCTCTCCTCCAGAACCGTGCCCAGAGCGGCAATCAGTTCTTGAATATGTAGCCACATAGGACGAAGACGGTCGCTAACGACGACGGCTCGCCAGCCGATAGCCGGCATGAAGGCCAGAGTTAGCAGTGCCAGTTGCCAGTTAAGTGTGAGTAGAATAACGGAGATGGCTACCAGCATGATAACCAGCTGGACTATGCCTATAAGGCCCATACCAAAGAACATGCGTATTGCTTCTACATCGGCAGTGGCCCGCGACATAAGCTGTCCTGTCTGAGCCTGGTCGTGATAAGCAAAACTCAGCCTTTGCAGCCGCTCGAAGATGGCATTTCTGATATCATAGGCCACTTTCTGAGAGACGGCTTCAGCAATGAAGCGGTTCCCAAATTCAGCAATGCCCCTCAAAGCAGCAGCCCCAACTACAACCGCTGCTGCCACGAAAAGGAAACTTTTTTCTCCGGCGGATATGGCAGTATCAATGGCATCACCCACCATCCGGGGTATAACAAGGTTAAATCCGGTGCTGGCCAAAAGAGCCACGAAGGCTAGAAGCAACCATGCCCAATATTTTCGAACGAATACCGTCAGTCTTAGTATGATTCTCATCTGTTAATTTACCCTCACAACAAAATGCCTGTCCAAATCACTGATTGTTAATTTATTCGATGCTAGGCCTCTGAGATTTCCTGGTGAGCACCGGCAATGACTTTCCTCATCCGGTCCAGTTTGCCCGTGTCTGCGGTACGGGCCTGGTCTCTTACCAACCGGGCAAGGTTCTCAAACTCGGTCATCAACTCATTTATCTCATCAATGTTATCCGGATTCCACCATTTCCTCATCTGATCCCGGAATCTTTCTTTGAATTCTTTCTGCTTGTTGAAGAACTTGGTGCCTTCCCTGGTAATAGTGTATATTTTTTTCCCTTCCTGATCGGCGGCAGTGGCATACCCCATCTCTTCAAGCATCTGCAGTGTTGGATAAACGCTGCCCGGGCTGGGAGTGTAGAAGCTGTGAAAACGCTCCTGCAGCGCCCGGATAATCTCGTATCCATAGCTGGGTTTATCTTTAATATACTGCAGGATTATATACTTAAAGTCCCCCCTCTGGAATGGCCTTCGCCCTCCAGGTGTGTTAAATAACTGGTGTCTATGGTTACTCTGTTGCCTATCGGTCATAATAATTTCATCTGTAAAGCTAGGGGAGATAAATCAGACAAAGCGATATATCGCTTCACTTGGTACATTCTAAATCATCGGATTATATAAGTCAAGCTGAGTGTCAGG
>JAZFUA010000135.1:0-3049 GCA_036446975.1 Dehalococcoidales bacterium | reverse complement strand
ACCGAGGCCCTGGACCCGGTAATGCGCGCCTCAAAACAGACCTGGATTGCCCATGGTGGCGGCGATGCTGACAGGAAGGTTGTTGACTCCCACGACCATGTAGCTGTCCCGCCGGACAAACCGGAATACACCCTGCGCAGGGTCTGGCTGACTCAGGAGGATGTAGATGGCTACTATCTGGGATTTTCCAACGGGGCACTCTGGCCTTTATGCCATGTTACCTTTAACCCTCCCACTTTCAAAGAATCCGACTGGCAGACTTATAAGAAGGTTAACCAGCTTTTTGCCGATGTGGTTCTCGATGAGGTAGCTGACCGCAAGGCGGTGGTGCTGGTACAGGATTACCACTTTGCTCTCCTGCCACGCCTGCTTAAAGAACAGAATCCGGGGCTAACCGTTGGCCAGTTCTGGCACATTCCCTGGCCAAACTACGAGACATTCCGCACCTGCCCCTGGCAGGAAGAGATACTGGACGGTATGCTGGCCAACGACCTGATGGGCTTCCACATTCCGTCTTTCTGCGAAAATTTTATGGACTCGGCCGAGCGACTTTTGCAAGCTAAAGTAGACCGGAGCCAGTCCACCATTACCTACCGGGGCAAGACCACCCGGGTACAGCCCTTCCCCATCAGTACTGATTTTGACGGTATTTCCCAAGCCGCCGGTAGCGAGGAGGTGGAGAAAGAAATGAATACCCTCCGTCAGGAGCTTAACCTGGACGGGAAATATGTGGGTATCGGGATGGACCGGATAGACTACACCAAAGGTATACCGGAGAGATTGATGGCGCTGGACAAATTCCTGGAAGATAATCCCGGCTATGTGGGCAAGATAGTTTTCATCCAGGCCGGTATGCCCAGCCGGATCAAGATTGAGAGGTACAAGGACCTGATGATCAGGACCGAATATATTGCTAACGCCATAAATGAAAAATACGGCACGGATTCCTGGAAACCAATAATCATGCTCACCCGGCAGCTAACAACGGCCTCATTGAACGCTATGCGCCGTCTGGGGCACTTCTGCATTGTCAGCGCGCTTCATGACGGGATGAACCTGGTGGCAAAAGAATATGTCTCGGCCAGGAATGATGAAGACGGGGTATTAATATTAAGTAAATTTACCGGGGCCGCCGTTGAGATGACGGATGCGCTCCTGATCAATCCTTACGACATTGGAGAATTCTCCAGGAAAATAAAAGAAGCCATCGAGATGCCCGAAGCAGAGAGAAAACGGCGGATGAAAAAGATGAGGGAAGTAGTGTCCGATAACAACATTTACCGCTGGGGGGCTGATACGGTGGCCGGACTTATCGGGCTGGCAAAGGTCTAGTGGAGCACCTCTTTGAATCGTGGCAGGCCTTTTCATCAGATATCAGGGCGGCTTCTCATATTTTGCTCCTGTCCGACTATGACGGCACCCTGACCCCGATTGTCAGCCGACCTGAGGAGGCGTTTTTATCACCACAAGTGAAGGAGAAACTCCTTAACCTGGTTAAAAACTCATTCTTCAGCCTCGGTGTTATCAGCGGGCGTTCCCTTTCAGAAGTCAGGACACTGGTAGGGATTGAAGGGATTTACTATGCCGGAAATCACGGGCTTGAGATAGAGGGGCCGGGCATCAGCTACATTAACCCGGAAGCCAGGGAGGCCCGGGCGGAGATGGAAGACCTGGCTCAGCAGTTCTCGGCTGAATTAGCTGATATCGAAGGGGCCTTCGTTGAAGACAAGGGGCTGAGTTTGAGCGTTCACTACCGCCTGGTTAAAAAAAATGAGGAGAGGGAAGTGGCTGAGATTTTCCGCCAGATTACCGCGTCCTTTCTCAGTGAGGGTAAAATAAGGACCAACTCGGCGAAGAAGGTCTGGGAAGTCAGACCGCCAACAGACTGGAACGAGGGTAACGCAGTAGAGACAATTCTAAATGAAGTAATAACAGTCCCCGGAGGTGAAGGCGGGTCAGTCATCTACCTGGGTGATGATACCACTGATGAGGATGTCTTCAGGTTTATTCAGCGGCCAAAGGGCTGGAGCATTTTCGTGGGTGGGGAGAATCCGTCATCAAACGCCGAGTATTACCTGAAATCCCCCTCAGAAGTGGAGACTTTCCTGTCCCGGCTGCTTGAGATGAAATAGAAGTTACTTTAGTAGAGAAGTATAGACAGAACTGCCAGCGCCAGGTACTGGCTGTAGGCGCCTGTACCACCAGATAGGCTCATAATCAGACCAGCTATGACCAATGCCAGGGGTAGATATACGGCAACTGATATTGCCCTGTTATGCCAGCCATAACGGCGCATAAATGGTGACATCAAGAGAATCAAAGCTATACCGATGAGGACAAGCCCGCCAGTAATTATCCCGATATACCCCAGGAATAGAGCCAGAACAATGTCAAGAGCAATAACTGACCGACTGTCCGGGCCAATCCTCTGTAAAAAGCGGCTGAATACTCCCACTGACTGAGTCTGAACAGCGGCACCGTCCTTACTCCCAGTGACCAGAAACATAGCCTTCCCTCTTAAAACATAGACCACAAAGCTGGTAATGGTCAGTACCAGGGGGGAATAGTGAAGGGTGATACTTCGAAATAAGAGGGGCACCAGTTTTGGTGATTTACGTCTCAGGAAAACGAAAAAAGGATAAAGCGGGGCAGTAGCCGTCAGCAGCGTAACCATCACCAGTCCCGGTGAAAGCATGGAGCTAAAGGTCATATCTATAGAAGCAGCAGAAAGTCCGCCTCCGTTCGCCAGAGGGATTAAAGGAAAGGCAAGGAGCAGGAAGGGAAGAGCCAGGGCTTGCGAGGGAATTCTTATCGTCCGCGCCAGAAGGTCCAGCTTCTCTATGAAAGAGATACCCTTATTCTTTAAATACATGGGCATTTGGGTAGATAGAATTTCTGTATCTGCCTGGACTAGACGGAACTGGCGCCGGCGCCAGCGGCTGAAGTCCTCGGGGAATTCCTCCCCGCAGAGCACCTCAGGGGCAAAGAGGCCGTAGTAGCCGTGCCTCCTCAAACTCATGGTGAAGGCGGTATCTTCCTGGACGATTTC
>JAZFUA010000134.1:0-3263 GCA_036446975.1 Dehalococcoidales bacterium | reverse complement strand
TTTACCGTGATGAAGCTACCGAGATGAAAGGAAAAGACCCCGACCATGCCACCCGCGACCTGTTTGATGCCATCGAGCGAGGTGAATACCCATCCTGGCGGCTCGAGATGCAGATAATGACCCCTGAGCAGGCCGAGAAATACCGTTTTGATCCTTTTGACATCACCAAGGTCTGGTTCCATGCTGACGTCCCGCCGATAACCATCGGTCGCATGGTGCTCAACCAGAATCCCAACAATTACTTTGCGGAAGTGGAACAGGCCGCTTTTTCCCCAGCAAACTTTGTCCCCGGTATCGCGGCGTCTCCAGATAAACTGCTGCAGGGCCGGCTTTTCTCTTATCACGACACCCATCTCCACCGTCTGGGTCCCAACTATCATTTGCTGCCCATTAACCGTCCTAAGGCTGCCAGTGTTAATTACTATCAACGCGATGGTTATATGGCGTTCGGCAATAACAGTGCCGACAGCCCGAATTACTATCCCAACAGCTTCGGCGGACCGGAACCGAAGCCGGATGTTGCTGAGCCTGCGTTTGAAGTATCCGGGCAGGCAGCGCGCCAGCCTTATATCCATCCCAATGATGATTTCTTCCAAGCTGGAGAACTGTACCGCCGGGTGATGACCGGCGAAGACAAAGAACACCTCATCGGCAACATCACGACGCACCTCTGTAATGCCCTTAAACGCATTCAACTGCGCCAAGCAGCCATTTTCTACAAGTCCGATAACGAATACGGGGCTCGTGTTGCTGAGGGATTGAAGTTAGATGTGAAAAAGGTAAAACAATTGGCGGAGATGTCCCAAGAAGAGAGGGCGAAAGCCACGGCGAAATAATAAGAATTAGGCTTAAGATTGTCACATTTAGTCTACGGGGAAGCCCTTCTTAGCGTAAGCTGCCAACTCCCGGTTCCCAGGAAGGAACTTGGCTTTACCTTGTTTTCGTTTTAGCTGCCCGTCTTCGATAATCACTTCGCCCCTCTGCATAACGAAAACTGGTGCTCCCATGACCTGCTTACCTTCAAATAACGTGAAATCAGCATTGCCATGCATGTTCTGCTCGCTTATGGTGAACTGGATAGTCGGGTCAAAAATGACTAAATCTGCATCAGAACCGACCTTAAGTGTCCCTTTCTTGGGATAGAGGCCAAAGATTTTAGCCGGGTTCTCACACATAGTCTGTACCAATCGGGGCAGTGGGATGCGGCCGCCATTCACCCCCTCGTGATAAACCACAGGGAGCATCTGCTCTGCCCCAGGAGCACCAAAGCGCGCTTCAAAGATATTTCTTGGCCCAGACCTGGTTTCCGGCTGGGCAGTTAAATTCTTGGAAGCACCTCCCCACTCTTTTTGCTCCGCCCTGAAAGGGCAGGAGTCACTGGCTATAGTGTCTATTACATGATCGGCTAGGCCGCGCCATATGGCAGCGTTGTCTTCCTTTTCTCTCAAAGGAGGTGCGATTTTGCCCAAAGAGCCTCTATCGAGGACTACCTGATTGGTCAGGGACAGATATTGAGGGCAAGTCTCACCATAGATATGCCTTCCCTCTTTTTTCAGCGTACCCATAATTTCGGGTACCTCGCGAGTGCTGAGATGCACGCAGTAGAGGGGGCAGCCGGTTATTAATGCGTAGGTAGAAGCACGAGTCACCGCCTCCACTTCTAAGATGTTAGGCTGTGTGGCTTTGAAATACTCCCTGGAGACTTTACCCTCGGCGGTAAATTTATCTACCAGGTAGTCAATACCGTAGCCATTCTCCGGATGAACCATGGCCATGCCACCATTGGCGGCGGCCACTGCCATCGCCTCAAGCATCTTCTGATCAGGCATCATCATGCCCCGCTTGGGGTAATTCATGTACATCTTAAAGGAGGGCACTCCCATCTTAATCAGTTCTGGGATTTCCGCCGTGATATCGTCCTCAGCCACGAAGGCGGCGTGAAAAGCGAAATCAAGGTAGGAAATTTTTTCCCATTCCTCAATCAACCTCTTGGCAATTTCCGAGGTTTTTCCAGAACTACCCCAGTCCGGTAAGTTGCCAATGAAAGGTATTATGGTAGTGACTCCACCATAAGCCGCCGATATTGAAAAGGTATCTATCTTATCGGCATATACCGGATGGCAGTGAGCATCGACAATTCCAGGAAAAACGTACTTACCTGTCGCATCGATTACCTTTGGCGCTGGTATATCCTCCCCTATTTTTTGTACCACGCCATCACCCACTAAGATGTCACCTTTAGTGATTCCATGCCCACTGACCAGCAAACCTCCCTTTATCACACAAGCACCATTTGCCATCTCAAGACCTCCTTTCACTGACTTCCCTCAAGAACGGAACAAATACTACCATTGAATCAGGTTCAATTCCTGCTTAACCCTCTGTTACTTCAACAATCTCTAAGAGTACATTATCTGGGGCTTTGATAAAGGCTATCTTGACCCCGGGTCTGGGTTTGGTTATCTCAATGACGAATTCCACACCTCTAGACTTTAAATCAGCGGTGAACTCTTCAATATTGCTCACTTTGAGGCTAAGGTGATGTAGTCCATACCGAGGTCCTCGCCAGGCGGCATCCGCCCCGGTATTGCCGGAGAGCCGAATTGGCATTCCACCCAGGTCAATATCGATAGTTTTCCGACCATCGCTTTCCTGCGCCTTTATGATCTTGGCGTCCATAATTTGAGTGTAGAACTCGACCGCTTTTTCCAAGTCCTGACTGGTCAAGTGGGTATGATCGTGCTGATATGATGACATTGTTCCCCCATTTCTATTTGCGCGTATTGCGGGTAATCTAAGAATACCGGGTGGAATACAGGCCATGAACCTGTGTGTTCACAATAAATATTTTGTGACCTTACCTTCCAGAACAGCCAGGTTCAACCCAAATCCACTCATACCACTACCGATAGTCTTCACAAGCAATCCTCTGCAGTAGCATAAAAGGTAGCCTGGCCTCCACAAAACCCCGGCACTATTGAATTGGGACCAATTAGAAATTGCCAGTATCCACCTAATGCCTGACTATATTATAGTAAACGCGGCGGGTGCGGTTACTTTTCAAACATTACACTGGGAAGCCATGTGGAGATGACAGGGAACGCAATAAGTAAAACAAGCGCCAGGACGGCTAAGATGAAGCCTGGCTGCAGCACAAAAGAAATGTGCGAAAATCGGCCTAAGGCTGAGGATTATGGATACGATAGTGAAGGCGATGCGACTATGTCCCAATGGTCGCATGGAATAGGCTTAGATCAGTATGA
>JAZFUA010000133.1:0-11185 GCA_036446975.1 Dehalococcoidales bacterium | reverse complement strand
CCTTTCCTCCATTTTGACCTTCTCCCCGAAAACACTATACCTGATGCCCACACTATTTTCCGGGGATTAGGTCTTTCTTTAACCATCTTGACAAAAACCATATTTGAAGATTATTATGTAGCATCCCAAAAAAAACGCCCGGTCCGGAGAAAGGATGGAAACTGACCAGGGGTGCAAACAAAGAAGAAAAGGAAACAGGCAAAAATAATAAGTCGAAAGGAGGTGGTAGCTATTACCGAATAAAGTTTCAGACAATGGCAAAGAAAGTATCATTCAATTCAATCATTCAGGAGGTTATCATGAAAAATAAGATTTCCAGAAAGATTTTTGCGCTGATTATGGTAGCGGCACTAGGATTAATAGCAGGAGGGGCTTGTGCAGCAGAGCCAGATGTTAAGCCCATCTTGCTCGGCGCCCCCCTTTCCACGGGATTCGTGGACGGCTGGGACGGTGCCAAGGGCATAGAGTTAGCCATTGAGGAAATTAACGCTGATGGTGGGGTTAATGTGGGTGGGGAGATGCGCCCCTTTGCGGTCGAGATAATGGATACTCGCGACCTTGAGCCCGGTGTCCCGGTGAGTGAAGCACTTTTGGTGGTGGAGAAGCTGATTTTGGATAAAAAGGTAGATTTCATTATCGGCGGTCCGGTTCGCTCCGAGGCAGCACTGGCAGTCATGGACATACTGTCCGATAACAAAATGATATCTATCGTATCTACCGGAGTTTTAACCCCTGCTTTTCACGCCAGGATAGCTGAAGAGTATGATAAGTATAAGTATAGCTTTAGAATAACCAGCGATATCGTCTGGCTGATCGGAGAGACGATTGCCATTCTGGAAGATATCAGAGCCGAGAAGGGGTTTGATAAAGTTTATATCATGGTGCAGGATGTTGCCCATGCTCGAAAGGCTGGTGAAATAGTTGAAGGTGGGCTTGTGGCGAAAGGCTGGAATATAGTTGGGAATGACATATACCCGACGGGAACCACCGACTATTCTATCGGAATGCTTAAGGCGAAGGACGCCGGGGCACAAATTTTATTCATCTGGATGGATATGCCGGAAAGCGCCATTGTGTTGAAGCAATGGTATGACCTGGAGGTGCCGGCGCTGCCTATTGGCTTCATCCGCGCTGCCCAGGAGCCCGGTTTCTGGGATGCAACTGATGGTAAGGGCCAGTATGCAGTATCCGCTTTCGTAAATGCTGGTAATGCCCCTTCTGAGGCATCGCCGTGGACGATGGACTTCATCAAAGCTCATGTGAAAAAGTTTGGATTAGAGCCTGAGGGATACGGAACTTCATCCAGTTATATGGCTGTTTATGCCTTAAAGGAAGCTATTGAACGGGCCGGAACCCTTGATTCCGATGCCGTAGTAACTGCCCTGGAGAAAACCGATATCATGGGCGTTTATGGCCGAATAAGGTTTAACCCTGAGAATCACCAGATTATCAATAGCAATGACCCGGCAGAGGGTGCGGTAGGTCTCTGGGCGCAATGGCAAGACGGGGAGAGGGTAGGTATCTTCCCACCCAGTGTAGCCATTGGTACCCTTCAGTACCCTCCCTGGATGAAGTAAGCTACTTAAAGATTGTGTTTAGCACCTCTTAGATTTGAGCCCTTAGGACAAAGTCTTAGAGCAAGGGTAGTGGTTGATGGGGCAATACCCCATCAACCACTACCTTTAGAAAATTTTTAACGCTGATATCAAGCGTCCCGATTGAAGAGCAAGATGGAAATATTAGTTTACGGAACAGTTAATAGCATTGTGTTTGCCCTGATAGCTATCGGGTTTACCCTGGTTTACGGGATTAGCCGATTGTCTAACTTTGCGCACGGCGCTTTATATATTCTAACGGGATATATTACCTGGCAATTCCTCAACCGGCTTGGGCTAAACTACGCGGTGGCCATCATCCTCGCCTTAATTATTACGGCGCTGTTGGGAGCGGCAATGTATCGGTTTCTCCTTATCCGGGTACGAGGCATGCCGTCGTCGGAGATTATAGCCTCGTTTGCGATTGGCTTGGCCATAATGGAAGCCTTGCGCTGGCGGGGATTTGTTGGGCAAACCTACATTCTCCCCCCATTTATTGAGGGCACAACGGAGATTGCCGGTGTGCTCATAGATTGGCAGCGAATTATCATTGTCATCGGGGGACTGGTGGTAATGATATTTTTATGGTTGTTCACTCACTATACCAAGATTGGGTTAGCCCTGAGAGCCATCGCCCAGGATGAGCGGGCGGCAATGATGCTGGGCATAGACTCTGACTTGACCGCTGTTATAGCCCTGGCACTTGGGTCAGCCCTGGCCGGGGTGGCGGCTATAGCCATACTCCCTCTGGGTAATATAACGGTGGAGACGGGGTATAACGTTTTAATCTATGCCATAGCCGTTTGCATCATTGGGGGACTTGGCAGTTGGACCGGGGCGATAGTGGCTGCCTTCATACTTGGTTTTGCTCAGATCCTTACCGTAGCCTATATTGCTCCTCAGTGGCAGCTGGTAGTGGTCTTTTTGGCTATTATCCTGACGCTGATACTCAGACCTTCAGGACTCTTCGGAAAACAAAAAGAACTTGAGGAAAGGGTTTAATCGTTGGAGACCAGGCGAAAAGAGAGGTTAGACCGGGGGATAAGAGTACGGACGAATGGCATATACGCTATCTCTTCACTAAAAGAGATGATGTATCTGCTGGCTCCAAGGCTGGCCTTGATATTAGGATTACTTATACTCCCCTTACTTATCCCCAACCCGTATTGGCAACGGGTTGTCGCCATAATGAGCATCTTCGCCCTGCTATCTCTGATCTTTGACTTCCTGGCCCATTATGTTGGCATCGTCAACCTCGGTGGAGCCCTCTTTATCGGGCTTGGCGGATACATAGCCGGGATTTTAAATTCATATTTTGGATTACCGCTGTTTGTGACCATTCCTGTTGCTACAATAGGCGGCGCGGCTATCTCCACGTTACTTTTACTCCCTTGCTTGCCGATGCGAGGTATCTACTTTGCCATTGTAAGTCTTATGTACCCGTTGCTATTCGCTAAAATCATCGAGGCACTCAACATCTTCGGCGGTACTGACGGTATACCCGGACTCACCACCTTTGGCAATATATGGATCGACCAGTATCTTATTATTGCGGTGCTTCTTTTGACCCTCTTCGCATTAAGAAGGCTGGTCAATGAAGATTTCGGACTGGTATTACGCGGCATAAAGGATAATGACCAGGCGGTCAAGGCTTCCGGTATCAGCATAACCCGGTATAAGGCTCAGGCGGTATTCATCGCCTCTGCGATAGGGAGCTTCGCCGGTGCTTATCTTACTCATCTTTACGGGTGGGTTGGTATATCACTGTTCGCCCTGGATTTTTCCATTTTCCCCATCGCCGCCACCGTTCTCGGGGGTTTGGGCACTCTTGTCGGTCCGGTCCTGGGGGCTTTCATCCTGATTCCACTGACTGAAACCATGCGTGCTTTCGGCACCCTGAGGATAGTCTTCTATAGTATTATCCTGGTAGGCTTTATCGTGTTTAAGCCAGAGGGGCTAATGAAATACTTTGAACGCAAATATTACCAGTTTGAGCACTGGAGAGAGGTATAAGTTATGAGCCAGGAAGTTCTTCTCCAGGTTAAGGATGTCAGCAAGTCGTTTGGTGGGGTTAAAGCGATAAACAATTTAAGTTTTGATCTGATCAAGGGTGAAGTTCTGGGCATTATCGGTCCCAACGGCTCAGGGAAAACCACCCTGGTAAACCTCATCACCGGCTTCGTAAAGCCGGACTCGGGCAAGATATTGGCTATGGGCAAGGATCTCACCAAGCTGCAACCCCACAAGATTGCTGACCTGGGAATTACCCGGACATTCCAGATAATGCGGCCGTATTATACCCTGTCTGCATTTAAAAACCTTATCATACCTTTATACTCACCGCGGGCCAAAAGAGCCCGCGGCGGCAATCTCGGGGACAGGGACACTGTGGCTATAGACCTCCTGGAGGAAATTGGCTTTGAGCGCGATGCCTATGTTCCTTATAAACTGGCGTCTACCCTTCCCCAGGGCTATCTCAAACGCCTTGAACTGGCCCGGTGTCTTGCCTTAAGACCGGAGATAATTATCGCGGATGAACTTTTTTCAGGGTTGAGTATGAGTGAGATAGCAACAATGGTTCCTATTATGGAGAAGTTGCAGATGAGCGGTATGACTATTGTGATGATTGAGCACAGGTTAAGGGAGCTTTTCATGGTAGCCAATAGGATAATGGTAATGAATTTTGGTGAAAAGATAGCCGAAGGTACCCCGGATGAGGTCATGGACGACGAGAAGGTTAAGGAAGCTTACCTGGGAACGGAGACGGTGGTATAAAGTTATGCTCGAAATCAAAAATCTTATGGTGTTTTATGAAAATGCGCTGGCGATAAATAATGCCAGTTTAAAATGTGAAACGGGTAAAATTACCGGGGTTTTTGGGTCTAACAGCGCCGGCAAATCGACTCTGATGTACGCTATCTCAGGAATAATACTGGATATGAAGAAAAAAGAGGAAATGAGAGGAGGAGAAAGGATAACCGTGCTCGGAGAGATGCTGTTTGACGGGGAAGACATTATGAATGTCAAACCAAGCCAAAGAGCCAAAAAAGGGATTATCCTTTGTCCGGAAAGACGCCGGATTTTCCCTGAAAGCAGCACGCTGGAGAACCTGAAAATAGGCGGCTACCTCGCCACCAGGGCGCAAGCCAAGAAAACGCTTGAATTTGTATTTGACCTTTTCCCGGCGCTAAAAGAGATGAAGGGAAGGCAAGGCGGTTTCCTGAGCGGGGGCGAGCAGCAGATGCTCGCCATTGGCCGGGCTTTGATGGCTCAGCCCAGGTTACTTCTACTGGATGAACCTCTGATGGGACTAAGTCCTCAAATTGAAGCCAGACTTGCCCGAGCCATTAAAGATATTAACAAACAGACTGGAATTACCATATTAATCACCGAACAATATGCCAGGCCAATCCTGCCGATAATAGACTACGGCTATGTGCTGGAAAATGGAGGGGCGGTCCTGGAAGGAACCACTGATGAGTTGATGGATAATCCGGATATGAAGGCGGCTTATTTCGGGGTGTGAAGGGCTGCCTCACCCGGGCCGTTTTTTTCCCCTATTTCAGGAAATCACCTTCTTCTTAGCCGTTCGCCTCCGTTCCTCATCCCTTAGCTCGCGCCGCAGCAGTTTGCCCACCTTGGTTTTAGGCAGCATATCCCTGAACTCTATATAGCGTGGAACTTTGTAAGGGGCTAGCGTATCCCGGCACAATTTAATCAAATCAGAGGCGCCCACGCCCCTGGCATCCTCTTTAAGCACCACCATTGCTTTAATCCGCTCACCTACCTTCTCGTCCGGCACGCCGACAACACAGGCTCCAATTACCGCCGGGTGATCCTGAAGCACCGCCTCAATCTCCGAACAGGAGACCCGGTATGACTTATACTTTATAATATCGGCGCTCCTATCTATATAGTACATCAGCCCATCTTCATCCATCTGAACATAATCCTTCGTTTTATACCAGGTCTCTCCATCTATCTCCACATAAGAAGCTGCCGTTTCCTCCGGCTTATTCCAGTAGCTCTTCACTAAGTATTCTGAGGTAACCAGCAGCTCCCCGGTGGTATTTGATGGCACCGGCTTCATGGTATCCGGGTCGACAATCATAACCCGTCTGGTGGGCATCGGGAGTCCCAGGCTGTCCGGCACGGGTTCCCGGTCCAAGGGGCTCTCAGCGACGCAGCCGAGCTCGGTAGATCCGTAGTTCTGGTAAATCGGCACATTGAATTTCTGTTTCCACCGGTTGAATACCTCAAGGGGAAGAACGTCGCCACCGCTCCAGCAGTATCTCAGTGAGCTCAGGTCGTACGTGTCCAGCCGGTCATTTTCCAGAATCATCCGGTAAAGAGTCGGGACGCTCAACATCACTGTCACTTTGTACTGCTGGATGGCCTGTAGCATGGCGTCCACCTCGGGTATAGGCATCAGGACTGTGGGAATACCCTTGGACAAACCCCAGGCCAGCATCGCCTCCTTTGACATTATGTGGAAAAGGGGACTCACTATAAGCAGCACATCATCCCCACCCGGCTTGATGTATTCGTCGGTAGCCTCACGAAGGTCGCCGACGGTAGATACCATTGTGGCGTGGGTGCCGGGCACTCCTTTTGGAAAGCCGGTCGTTCCACCGGTATACAACAGGTAGGCGAGGTGCTCACTCGGGTCAATGCTGACCTCAGGTGGCTGAGGCGGATATTTATCTAGCAAGTCGTTAAGGAAATACACCTCTTCACTTCGCTCAACAGTCCCGTGCGGCACTTTGTCAAAGAGCTTGCCAACTCCCCGTTTCCACCATGGCAGTAAATCTACCAGGTTGGTAACAATAATTCTCTTCAAACAGGTCTCGGGCTGGACCTCTTTTACATAGCCAAAATTGGTATCCTGGCAAAGTATGGTCTCAGCCCCGGAATCATTGATCAGATAGGTAATCTCGGATGGGGTATAAATAGGGGCGACCGGCACCGGCACAGCTCCAATCTGCTGGGCTCCGAAATATCCAATAAAGAACTGGGGGCAATTCGGAATGTAGAGCATCACCTTATCGTTATCCCTGACACCTAAATCATATAAGGCGGTGGCGAACTTATCGATTAACTCCTTCATCCTGATATAAGAGAATTTCTCACCCAGATAAATTATCGCCGGTCTATCCGGGTATTTCTCACACGCTCTGTCAAACCCACTAATTACAAGTTCGTCATATACTGCCATAACAACTCCCAACAACCTAATTATCCCATTCCAAAAGGTACCTCACTTCCCTGCCTCTGTCAAGAATAAGGAAAGATAATGAGCAGGACCTTCTGGTCCTAGGGTCTTGAGCAGATGTTTCTTTGTTATCGGATATAAAATAATAAAAAGGAGGATGAAATGACCAAGGAAAAAAGGGCAACTGCTTTACCCGGTTCTACCGACTCCTCACGCCTGAGCCCGGAAACCACTTTGATCCTGAGTGAAGAAAAAAGTGAAAAATGCCTTCTAAGCAGCGGGTCGCAGGTTCGAATCCTGCCAGGGACGCCAGGCCAGGCTCATATATTCCCCTAACGGCCCATCAAGACCGGAGTGCGATAACGGTCTTTCGCAGAGCAATCTTGTCCGGTTTGCCAATTTTGGTCAGGGGCACTTCTGAAATAGTTTCAACCCGCTCCGGCAGCTGAAGTACGGAAGCCCCGCTGCTCTTGAGGAAGCCGACGATATCTTCCAGAGTCGGCCCTGGCCCATTTGCCGGTATGATACAGGCACAGGCCTTTTCTCCCAGCTCGTCATCGGGCAAGCCGATTACCACCACTTCTTCCACACCCGGATGTTGAATAATCAGAGTCTCCATTTCGGCCGGACTGATGTTCTCACCGCCCCGGATGATAATGTCTTTAATCCGGCCCGTTATCCTGACATTACCTTCGCTATCTATGCTGGCCAGGTCGCCGGTCCTGAAGTAACCTTCACTGGTAAAAGCTCTTTTGTTTTCCTCGGGATTGTTTAGATATCCGGAAAACAGCCCCGGCCCTTTGACCAGCAGTTCTCCTTCGGCACCGGTCTCAGTCTTGTTGCCGTTTTCATCAACGGTCATGAACACGTCGTGGGGACAGCAAGATTTTCCGATGGTATTGAATATTATATCGGGGTCATCGTCCAGGTGAGTTGTGCAGGAGGGCCCTTCGGACATTCCGAAAGCGC
The DNA here is from genome assembly GCA_036446975.1 of Dehalococcoidales bacterium. Lineage (GTDB taxonomy): Bacteria > Chloroflexota > Dehalococcoidia > Dehalococcoidales > UBA2162 > JAZFUA01. Next base: position 3,409 of record JAZFUA010000133.1, on the reverse strand, counting down.
TGACATACACCTTGCCGATTTTAGTGTAAATAGATTCTATTACCTCCGGCTGTGTTTTGGCCCCACCGACATACAGCGCCTGCAGGGAGCTTAAATCATACCTGTCTAAACCGGAATAACCGGCCAGCCTGGTGAGCATGGTTGGAACAATCGGGGCCCGGGTTACCTTTTCTTTTTCGATTGTTTCACAAAAATCCTCCGGCTTTGTTGAGTCCAGCAACACCGTTCTGCCGCAGCTGTAAACAGTGCTCTCCAGCCCGGCCAGCCCCAGGTTGTGCTCGAGCGGTACGGCAATCAGGCAGGTATCCGTGCTGTCCTGCCGGCGGGCTTCCGTTTTATATCTGGTCTCGCAGACCAGGCTGTTATGGGTACGGGGGACCGCCTTGGGAAGACCGGTTGTTCCTCCGGTGGCCAGGACGATAGCCACTGTCCCCGGGTCGGGCCTGTTTTTAGAGATCGCCTCCATATTCTCAGGACTTAAATCTGATTTTTCAATCAGGTCCTCAAAACTGGTAAAGGGGCTATCCTTACCGCTTCTTACCGAGATAATGTGTTCCAAATGAGGATTGGCTTTCCTGACAGCCTTTATAATAGGCAGGTAATCCGTTTTACGATAAGATACCGGCAGTATCCAGGCTTTTGCCCGGGTCATGCCGCAAAGGTGGTTGATTTCCAGCTGCATGTGGCGGGGCAAGATAAGAACAGCCGGAGCGCCGATTTTGTGAAGAGCGAAAAAGGCAATGGCGAACTCGGCCCAGTTGGGAAGCTGGACCATCACGACGTCTCCCCGTTTGATGCCCGTCTTTAGCAGCCCCACAGCCAGCCTGTCAGCCTTGTCCCGGAGCTGTGAATAGGTGAACCGGTGAAGACCGTCGGCCAGGGCCTCTTTATCTGGATGCGATTCAGCCGCCTTGTCCAGGATATCAGCGACCGTTATCCCCTCCCACCAGCCCCGGCTGGTATACTTTTCAGCGTCCTCTTTATTTGGCTCGATAAAACCGTCTATTGGCATTATTTCTCCATTCCGGTCAGCTAAGGGAGCTTATTGCCCGAGCTTGAGAAGCCGTTTGATATTATTATAAAAAATCATTTCTTTGTGCTCAGCCGGGATTTCCAATGAATCCACCGCATGGATAACCTCCCTGGTGAACCTTTCCCCGTTTTCATTGTCATATGGAAAATCAGTGGCGAAGATTATCTGTTCCACCCCGAAGAAATCATAACCGCAGGCCAGGGCGGCCGGGTTGCCGTTAAGAGCGGTGTCGCCGTAAAACATCCGCAGGTAATCGATTGGCGGTCTGCTCAGGGCCTGCTTCCACTTGGCTTTCAGGTTTGTTTCGGCGTAGTCCTGCCCGATAACTACCCGCTCCGAAAAGTAAGGCACCATTGCTCCGCAGTGGTGGGTGATGAACTTGATGCCGGGATATTTATCGAAAACTCCTGAAAAGACCAGTCTGACCATAGCGGCGGTGGTCTCGTAAGGCCAGCCAAACATCTGGTACATGTAGTACCGGGAGTGGTCCTCGCCGGGATAGTCCGGGATGCCCCGTCCCCGGGTCGGGTGGATCCAGATGGGCAAGTCATATTGGTGCATCTTCTCAAACAGGGGCAGAAATTCCGGAGAGTCCAGGGGTTTGCCGTCTACGGGCGTATATAACTGAATACCCTTGAAATTCAGGTCTTTGATTGCCCTGTCTGTTTCAATCAGAGCCGCTTCCATGTCATTCATCGGCAGTGTGGCCACGGCGGTGATGAATTTGTCGGGATACTTTACGGTAAGTTCGGCCATTTCATCGTTAATCAGTTGAGACAGGTATACCGCATTCTTGGGACTGGCCGCTTCTTCCAGGGCGGGCGAAGCGGCAGTCAGAATGTGAGAAAGTCCTTCATGATTATCCAGCACTCGCAGCCTGTTATCGAGGTCGGTTAAAGCCGGAGTGCTGTCTATCACCCTGTCCCAGTTCCCGCCGTAAAAACGTTCGTCGGCTCTCTGGTAGAGAGCCTCCCGGTATCTCGGGGGGATGATATGGGTGAAAGCGTCAATCTTAATAGCCGGATACTCCTTTATGATATACTTCTTAAAATAATCAGATTGGGTGGGTGGCGCTGGCCTATTATTATAGCAGAGACAGGTGTGTCTCACCATAAAAAGGAAGAACTGGCTATGAGGGCAATCGGCGGTTACGCGGGAAAACTTCTCAGGGTGGACCTGACGAAGGCGTCCTTTTCAAATGAAGTCCTGGATGAATCCGAGTTAAGAAAATACATCGGCGGGTCCGGATTCGGGGCCAGGTACCTGTATCAGGAAGTTCCCCCCGGGGTGGAATGGTATGACCCCGAGAACCGTCTTATTATAGCTACCGGACCACTGAGCGCCACCAGGATACCCGGCGGCGGCACCATTTCCGTATCCACTAAAGGTTGTATGACCAACGGGGCTACTTCCAGCCAGGCCAACGGCTTTTTCGGGGCTTATATGAAAATGGCCGGGTTTGACGGCATTATTCTTCAGGGCATCGCACCGGCACTGTCCTACCTCTATCTCCATGATGGAGTAGCCGAACTGCGGGATGCCACTCATCTGGCCGGAAAAGACGCTTTTGAAACGGAGGAATTAATCCGTCAGGAACTGGGCTACAAAAAAGCGGCCATGAGTGTGGCATCCATTGGCCCGGCCGGGGAAAACCTGGTCAGGTTCGCGGCTATCAATATGGATAAAGGCCATGTGGCCGGGCATAACGGCACCGGGGCCGTCATGGGACAGAAAAAGCTCAAGGCAATAGCGGTGCTACGGGGTAAACTGGCGGCTCCTCCGGCTAACCCAACCAGAGTATCTGAGTTGTCCAAGGAAATTCTGGAGTACATTAAAAACCATCGCGGTTTAAGCAGTCTTTATCACTACGGAACGCTTGGAACCTACCAGCGAGTCGAGGGAATCGGCTCGCTGCCCATTAAAAACTACACGACCAATGTTTATCCTGATAAGGAAAAACTTGGGCAATTTACACCGGAGTACATCCGGGGTAAATTCAAGCCCAAAAGAGACCCCTGCTGGGCTTGCCAGATGCACCATTGCCACGAATCCACTATCACGGAAGGCCCTTATAAGGGAATGGTTGTCCAGGAACCTGAATTTGAATGTTTGTCCGCTATGGGCAGTCAGATTGGCAACATGGAGGTGGCCTCGGCGATGATGCTGACCGATGTGGTCGACCGTCTGGGGCTCGAGATGAACGAGGTAGGCTGGATAATCGGCTTTGCCATGGAATGTTATGAAAAGGGAGTCATAACCAGAGAAGACACGGACGGGCTTGAGATGACCTGGGGTAATGTGGAGGCCACCAGAACTTTGCTGGGAAGGATCGCCCGGCGCGAAGGTTTTGGAGATGTGCTGGCGGAAGGAGTGATG
>JAZFUA010000132.1:0-4370 GCA_036446975.1 Dehalococcoidales bacterium | reverse complement strand
CCAAAAACTTCAACGACCTAACACGCTTGATTACTGCTATACGACAGAGGCTTCGCCCCTCTCTAACTTACACTTCCCCCTTCCCTTAAAAACATAATGAGGGAAGGGGGTCAGGTCCTTCAGCTGAAGGACTCTTCAAGGTGATAGGTTTCCAAAGGCTTACGTTCCATGGTAAGTTCTCTATACTTTTTGCAGGGGCTGTAAGATAACCAACTTTTGAACACAACCTCAAGCGGTATTTGCATTGACAAGGCACAAGGATAAGTGCTAGCTTATTAACAGCAATGAAGATTGGGATTATTGGCGCCACCGGTAGCTTCGGCAGAGGGCTGGCGTTGCGGTGGGCAAAGAAACACGCTATCTACATCGGCTCCAGGTCGCCGGAAAAAGGCGAACAAACGGCCAGAGATTATCAGCTTGAACTACAGAAGTATGGCATAGACGCCAAGCTTTCAGGGGCAAGCAATCGTGATGCCATTGCCCACGGAGAGATTATTGTTCTTTCGGTTAAATTCGAGCACCTGATGCCGCTGATTATTGACTCCCGCCAGCAGTTTCACCATAAAATTGTTATATCGCCGATTGTTTCTCTGGAAAAGAGGCAAAGTTTCAAATATGTACCACCTTCAGAGGGCAGCGTTGCCCTGCTCATTCAAAAGATGCTGCCGAGTTCCGCTATCGTCTCCGCACTTCATACTATTCCAGCCAATCGGTTGCAGAGACCTGATATGATACTGGATGGCGATGTTCCCGTTTGCGGAGATAGCCCCGAGGCAAAGGAGACGGTGATGAATCTCATCAGGGAAATCGAGCAGCTAAACCCGATAGATGCCGGTCCACTGGAGGTATCCAAACTGGTTGAGCCTATTGTGCCGCTGATTTTGAATATTAAGCAATAGGGCTCGAAGAAAAACGCCAGTATCAAATTCGTGTAACGCATATCTGGAGGTCCACTGCATGATTTTCACCATAGGTATACTAAACCGCTTCCCAATTGAGGAAACACTGGATGCCGTGGAACTGCTGGACAGGTCAGGCGTCCATTCTATCCTGGTCGAAGATGAAGTCAACTACTACGATGTATATGCTCTCTTAGCTCTCATCGCCAGACAAACCAAAAATATTCTGATTGGCACCGGTGTTACCAACCCACTGACCAGACACCCGGTCATTACCGCAGCCGCAATTTCGACCATCGACCAGATCTCTTCAGGCAGAGCCATACTGGGCATGGGAGCCGGCATGACGTCTACCATGACGGCACTTGGCGTAGATGTTCGACGTCCTATCGGAACATTAAAAGCAACAGTTCCTATTCTGCAAAAACTACTGAACGGAGAGGCGGTGACAGATTCAGAAGGCTTGTACCACATAAAAAATATCAGCCTGGGAATTTCGCCGAAGGGAAAGATACCCTTATATATCGGCGGGAGAGGACCGCGCATCCTTGAAACCGGGGGCTACTTTGCGGATGCGGTCATTCCTGGCGCCGGACTATTTACCCCCAGAGCTATTGAATACGCCAGAGAGAATATACGCCGCGGGGCGGAGATGGCAGGCAGAGACTATAAAAAAATAGATATCGTGGCCTGGTCCTATACCTCGATATCAGAGGATGCCGAAGAGGCGGTCAGCGCCATATCCTGGTTTAGCTACCTGACGGCACGCTCGGCACCGCTCGAAGTATGGCGGCCGACCGGCATGGATATGCCATTCGTTGAGAAGGTAAAGAGGGAACCCATCCCGCCAGCGGAGCAGATGCCGGGACTGATTCCCCATAGCGTGCTTGACCAATTCGGCATAGCCGGCAACCCGGCTACCTTCCGCAAGCGGATTCTGGAAATGAAGGAAGCCGGCATAGACCATATCGGATTGTACCTGTTCCCGGTGAAGAAGCTGGGATTAAAGGGCACAGTCGAAATGCTGCTAAATTCAGTGCTAAAAGAATTCATGGAATAAGGAACTTTCTTGACGAAGGAGGCGGCTTATTAAATTCGGCATTGGCTTAATAACTGGTTATGAAGGCCTGGTCTATCCAATCCCATTTGCCACACCGAGACAATTAATTGAGATGGTCAAGGAAGCTGAAGACCTTGGTTACGACTCGGTATGGCCAAATGACCACATGACCGTACAGAAGTATGTTGCCGCCAAAGAAAAAACTCCCCCCAATTTTTATGAGTCGATTGTGACCCTGGCTGCCGCCGCCGGTATAACCAAGCGGATACAACTGGCTACCGGATTGGTGCCACTGCCCTATCGCGAGCCCCTCCTTCTCGCCAAACAGGCGGCCACGCTTGACCAGATTTCAGGCGGCAGGTTTATCCTCGGCGTAGGCCTGGGGGCTTACCGGGAGGAGTTCGACGGAGTCCACCCCCGGTGGAAAGGTGTGCCCCGGGCTAAAATCGTAGAGGAATCTCTGGAATGCCTGAAAATACTTTTCACCGAGGACATTGCCAGTTTTTCCGGTGAGTTCTTTCAGTTTGAAGACATCCGGATGTATCCCAAACCGGTTCAGAAACCACTGCCCATCTATATTGGCGGGAACTCCGAAAAAGTACTGGAGCGGGTAGCCAAACACGGTACGGGCTGGTTTCCCGCCTGTCTGTCCCCCCGGGCTATTCAGGACAGGCTTGTCCGTCTGACTTACTATCTGGAAAAAGAAGGGCGTAAGCTTGATGAGATTGATATTGCCCCCCAGATTTTTGTGGGTATGGGACGGGACAAAGCGACTGCAATCAAAGACTTTCAAAAGTCTGGGCTTTATGAACACGTGGTTTCTCTCAAGTCATCAACGCTCAAAGATGATGATATTTTATCGCTGGATGACTTCAACCTTATTGGGAGTCCTGATGACATTGTGGCCAAGGTGAAGGACTACGAGGCAGCCGGGGTAACCCACCTGACCGGGCTGCTTTTTGCGGTTAACACCGTGGAGGACTTTATTGAGCAGATGGAATTGTTTGCCAGGACTGTCCTGCCCGCTTTTAAGGATTAGTAACGAAAAATAAGATGAAAATAGGGAGAGACATCACTTGAATAAAGAACGTGCCCTCGAAATCATGGGTGGGTATCAGCTCGATGCCCTGATCGCAAGCAACCCGTCTAACCTTAAATACCTGTGCAACTATGAAAGCTTTATGCACAAATATATTCCCGGGACAGAAGCCTATGCCATTTTACCCAACAGAGCCGGGGCGAAACCAACATTGATTGTACCTGTTATCGATATGGAGCTGGCGGTTGACCTGTTGCCTCACGTGGATGAAATTATGCCCTTCGGACGGTTCATCTACTATACTGCCCCAGGGAAAGAGCTGTGCGCCAGAGACAAGTGGATAAAAAAATCAGCTATTGATAGCACACCTATTCCGACGGCTTTTGAGGCGGTTGCCGCAGTGCTTAAAAAACTCGGCCTGAATGACAAAAGGATTGGGCTGGATGAAAGCTATTTTTCGCCAAAGCCATACCAGGAATTTGTTAACAGTATACCGGATGCTGAGTTTGTGGACGCTTTTGATATTTTCCGTGAAATCAGGATGGTGAAAACGCCTGAGGAAATAGAAATAATGGAGCAGGCGGTCAGGGTGCTGGAGAAAGGCCTGCAAAACTCGTTAAGCCTGGCCGCTGAGGGGGTTACCGAGAAGGATTTCCAGGACGTTTTTGAAAAAACGGTATTTGAAAACGGGGGGAGTCCCGTGTTCACCTCCATCTATTTCGGCGCCGAGAGCCTCTATAACCAGGTAAAACCATCCGCTGATAAACGCCTCGCCGCCAACAGCCTGATTCGATATGATGTGGGCTGTATCTATAAGGGATACTTTGCTGATATTGCCCGGACTGCCTTTTTCGGACAGCCCACTGATGAACACAAACGAAAATATCAGGCAATCTGGGAAGCCCAGGAAGCCGCCCTGAATATCACCCGGCCCGGCACCAGGGTCTCGGAGCTTTTTAATGTCGCCATCGAGGCAGCCAGAAAAGGAATCCCGGAATACCGGCGGACACATATCGGCCATGGCATCGGTATTGAGTTGTATGAGCCCCCCTCCATCAACCCGGCCTCAGATATCATCCTGGAACCGGGCATGGTAATTAATGTAGAACCGCCCTATTACGAGCTTGGGCTGGGGGGATTACAGGTAGAGGATACTATCGTGGTAACGGGCAATGGTTTTCGCTTTTTGACCACTCTGGAGAGAGGGCTGATGAAAGCCTGAACCGATGAGTCCTTCCTTCTTCTGGTGGAATCGAAATGGTACACTTGCAATCAGAGGATTCAAACTCGCACTCTGCTGAGGATAACTTGATTAACCTGATTCAGAGCCGCCGCTCAGTGCGCGAATATCGGAAAATTAAGCCGGACCCGT
>JAZFUA010000131.1:0-10210 GCA_036446975.1 Dehalococcoidales bacterium | reverse complement strand
TATTGACAAAACCCCGCTTGCGCGGCAGGCGTTTAATCAGGGGTAATTGTCCACCCTCAAAGCCGGGACGCATCTTGAAGCCAGCGCGGGATTTCTGTCCTCCACGACCCCGCCCCGAATAAGTGCCGTGTCCGCTACCATCCCCCCGCCCGCCTCGCGTCCTGTTTTTCTTCGCTCCGGGAGCAAAAGTCAGTTCATCAATCCTCATCTGCTATTTCCTCCACCTTGACAAGATGCCTGACCTTATTAATCATACCCCGAATTGAGGACGAATCATCATGGGTAACACTCTGGTTCAGCCGGTGAAACCCAAGAGCCTTCAGGGTTCTCTTCTGGTCCCGACTGTACCCGATGCCACTTTTAACCTGGGTGATATTCAGCTTCGCCATCGGTTAAGCTGCCTCCTCATTTGGGGCAGTATCCTCTATTGGACGAACCTCTTCCTCAACCTCTTCCGGTACTTCTTCCTCAATAATGATTCCCCGGCGTCTGGCTATCTCCCGCTTCGGGTCTTTTAGCCCGCCGAGGGCAAGCATGGTTGCTTTAGCCACATTAATGCGGTTAGCGCTACCCAGTGATTTAGTCAGAATATCCTTAATTCCTACCGCCTCAAGCACAGCCCGAACACTACTCCCCGCTATGATACCCGTACCGGGAGATGCCGGTTTTAGCAGCACCTTGGCCGCTCCGTATTTAACCCTCGTCTCATAAGGAATAGTTGTCCCGGCCATCTGCACTTTAATCAAATGCTTTCTGGCAGTAGCGTTAGCCTTGTTGATTGCCAGGGGCACCTCGTTAGCCTTGCCCAGTCCTATACCCACATACCCTTTACCATCTCCGGTTACTACCAGGGCACTGAAACTGAGGCGCTTCCCCCCTTTCATCACCTTGGCCACCCGGTTGATCTCAATCAGTTTGTCATTCAGCACCAATTCCGTGGGATCTATTGTACTTAAACGCTCCGGCATCTTTTAATTCGACTCCCTTAAAATTTCAGGCCCCCTTGACGGGCTGCTTCAGCCAGGGCTTTAACCCTACCATGATACTTGAAGCCGCCACGGTCAAAAGCAACCCGGTTTACTCCCTTGTCCAGGGCTCGCCTGGCTACCAGGGAACCGACCAGTTCAGACCTGCCTGTTTTTGTTTTTCCGGCCAGGCTTTCCCTTATCTCCTCATCCAGAGTTGAAGCGGCGGCCAGGGTATGTCCCAAGCCATCATCAATCACCTGAGCATAAATATTGTTCAGGCTGCGGAAAACACAAAGACGGGGGGCAGAAGCTGTGCCCTTCACCTTGGCTCTGACCCGAAGATGTCTTTTCCGGCGTGCTACTCTTGCTGTATCTTTTGCCATTTATCCTTTACTACCTTATTAATTATCCTGCAGATTTACCTGACTTACCCGGTTTCAGACGGACTACCTCTCCCGCATATCTGATACCTTTACCTTTATAGGCATCAGGCGGGCGGATAGCCCGAATTCTGGCTGCCATCTCGCCAACTACTTCTTTATTAATCCCGGTAACCTTGACCCGGTTGTTTCCCTCTACCTCAATAGACACACCCGGCAAGGGTGATACCTCTACCAGGTGGGAAAAACCGATACGAAGCACCAGTTTTTCTTCCACCTTTTCAGCCCGATATCCGACACCCACTATTTCAAGCGGTTTCTCAAAGCCGGTGCTTACCCCTTCCACCATGTTAGCCAGCAGGCTCCGGGTAAGTCCGTGCATCGAGCGGTGAACCCGGCTATCACTCGGCCGTGATACCGTCAGGATATTATCATTCAGAGTAACAGTCATATCAGGGTTTAAAGAACGGCTAAGCTCTCCCTTGGGCCCTTTTACGGTAACCTCACCCTTACTGATATCCACAGCTACACCCTCGGGCACAGATATCGGCATCTGTCCGATTCTAGACACGGTCACTGCCCCCTGATTTACTTATAATATATAACATAACATCTCTCCACCAATTCCCTGTCGCCAGGCCTGTTGTCCCGTCATCACACCTTTTGATGTGGAAAGGATAGTAATACCCATCCCGGCGGCAATACGGGGAATTTCTGTACGGCCGACATAAACCCTCAGACCGGGTTTACTTATCCGCTCCAAACCGGAAAGAATCGGCTGATTTTCATCACTATACTTCAGGTGGACTCTCATTTCCCGGTGCGGCTTACCCTTGAGCACCTCAAAGTCCCTGATAAAACCTTCATCTTTGAGAATTTTAGCAATAGCCAGCTTCATCCTTGATGCTGGTATCAGCACCGAATCATGCCTCACCATAACGGCGTTGCGTATCCGGGTAAGCATATCTGCAACTGGATCTGAGACGGTCACTTTTCCTCCTTTTAGCCCCTTCTAACCTGCTTTCAGGCCATTCCAGCTACCAGCTGGATTTTCTTACTCCGGGCACTTGCCCGGCAAGGGCCAGTGCGCGAAAGCAAATACGGCATAAGCCAAACTTACGGATATAAGCACGGGGCCGGCCACACCGGTGACAGCGGTTATGCTGCTGGACCTTATATTTAGCCGGACGTGCCCATTTTGCTATTTCTGATTTTTTTGCCATTCTATCTCCACCTAGTCAGTAACGAAGGGCATACCTAACAATCCTAAAAGTTGTCTGCCTTCCTCGTCTGTCTTAGCTGTAGTTACTATTGAAACTTCCAGTCCCCGGACTTTATCTACCTTGTCATATTCAATTTCAGGAAAAACAATTTGCTCCCGAAAGGCCAAGGTGTAATTACCGCGGCCATCAAAAGAGTCTCTGGAGACCCCCTGAAACTCACGGACACGGGTTAAAACGGAATTTACCATCTTGTCCAAAAAGTTATACATTCGCTCGCCACGCAGGGTTACCTTTAACCCGATAGGCATCCCTTCCCTTAAACGGAAAGCGGCAATCGATTTCTTGGCCCGGGTAGTCACCGGGTGTTGCCCTGAAATAGCCGCCAGGTCACTTTCGGCCGCTTCCAGAGCCTTGGCATTTTGAATTGCCTCTCCCACGCCAATGTTCAGCACCACCTTCTCCAGACGGGGTACCTGCATAATATTCTTATACCCAAGACGCTCCATCAACGCTGGAGTAACTTCATTTCGATATTTTTCTTTCAAACGTGACATCTAATCAATCACCTCGTTACAACGATGACAGGTGCGCACTTTTCGGCCATCTTCCAGGAACCGGGAGCCAATCCGGGTAGGCTGATTGCATTTACCGCACACCAGCATAATATCCGAGATTTTGATTGGTTCTTCCCGCTCAATTATCCCGGCCTGCCTGACCTGTCCCGTAGCCTTGGCGTGTTTTTTAATCAGGTTAACGCCCTCCACCAGCACCCTCTCCTTCTTGGGGTAAGCAAAACGGACTTTACCTTTCTTACCCTTGTCCCTGCCGGCGATGACCAGCACAGTATCATTTTTCCTAATCTTCATCTTCTTCCTATAAAACCTCGGGCGCCAATGATATAATCTTGGTGAAATTTTTCTCTCTGATCTCCCTGGCTACCGGCCCGAATATCCGGGTACCCCTCGGGTTATTCTGGTCAGTAAGAATAACGGCAGCATTCTCATCGAACCTGATGGAAGAACCATCGGGGCGCCGATAGGGTTGAACAGTTCGCACAATAACCGCCCTGATTACCTCCCCCTTCTTGACGGACCCCCCGGGAATCGCCCGCTTGACTGATGCCACAATAGTATCACCAACCCGGGCATATTTCTTACCCGTGCCACCCAGTAAACCGATACACATTATCTGCCGGGCACCGGTGTTATCTGCTACTTTAAGTCTGGTATTAGACTGAATCATACTACTCTATCCTGAAACTTTTTTTAGCTTATTTCCTGAGGCCGAATCTCGACCACTTCCTTTTTGGTTATAATTTCCTCTACCCGCCACCGCTTCTCTCTGGAAAGAGGGCGAGTTTCTACGATTCTTACTATGTCACCTTCCCCACATTCATTCTTCTCATCATGTGCCTTGTATTTTACGGCTCCCCTGATGATCTTGCGGTATAACGGATGATGCTTGACTGTCCTGACCGATACAACCACCGTCTTATCCATCTTATTACTTACCACACGGCCAACTCTGTTTTTTCGCTTTAACGCCATTTTCTATTCCCGTACCAGGTATTGCTCCGGTAGATCAAAACCTACCGGATACCCAGCTCTCTCTCCCTCATAATAGTCAGCATCCGGGCTATCGTCTTTTTAGTTCTGCGGATTTCACGATGGTTTACCAGTTGCCTGGTAACTGATCGAAAACGAAGCTCAAAAAGTTCCTGGTGAACTGTTTCCAGCTGCTTTGCCAGATCTTCAGAATTCAAACCTCGAATTTCTTCTACCTTCACTCTGCCTTAGCTCCTGCCCCATTTTCACTACTGGTAGCAATGCTTACCTGTCTGGTTACAAACCGGGTACCTACAGGGAGCTTGTGCGAGGCTAAACGCATTGCCTCTCTAGCTACCTCCACGGCAACCCCGGTCATTTCAAACAAAATCCTTCCCGGTCTCACCACCGCTACCCAGTGGTCGGGAGCACCTTTACCTGAACCCATACGCGTCTCCGCCGCTTTTTTAGTAACCGGCTTATCCGGGAAAATACGTATCCAGACATTTCCTCCACGTCGAATATGACGGGTAATAGCCCGACGAGCCGCCTCAATCTGGCGGGCGGTAAGCCAGGCAGGTTCCAGCACCTGCAAGCCAAAATCGCCAAACATAATCGTGTTCCCCGAGTTTGCCTTACCCCGGCGATGTCCTTTATGGCTCTTGCGGTATTTCACCCGCTTAGGTTGTAACATTGTTATCCCCTTGTTCCGTTGATTCCGGAGCCGATTCTGCCTCGGCCACCGGCTCGGCAGGTGTCTCATCTTTGGCTGCCGCCGGGGTACGCCTTCGCTTGGTTGCCGCAGCCGGTTTCTCTTCTGTTTCTGCGGCAGGGGCTGCCTCGGCCACCGGCTCGGCAGGTGTCTCATCTTTGGCTGCCGCCGGGGTGCGCCTTCGCTTGGTTACCGCAGCCGGTTTCTCTTCTGCCTCTTCGGCAGGGGCTGCCTCGGCTACCGGCTCGGCAGGTTTCTCTTCTGCTTCTGCGGCAGGGGCTGCCTCGGCTACCGGCTCGGCAGTTATTTCTTCAACTTCTTCCTCTATAACTTCTGGCAGGATATCGCCTTTGTATATCCAGACTTTTACCCCAATCCGACCCATAGCGGTACGCGCTTCAATAAATCCGTAATCAATATCAGCCCGCAATGTGTGCAAAGGCACCTGGCCTTCATGTATGGTCAGGCGCCGGGCTATCTCAGCGCCACCTAATCTACCGGAGCAACTGACTCTCATTCCCTTGGCCCCGGCCTGTATGGTTCGCTGTGTCGTCTGATTCATTGCCCTGCGGAAAGCAACCCGTCGCTCTATCTGCTCAGCTATTGTCCTGGCTACCAGATAGGCGTCAAGCTCCGGCCTCTGGACTTCCTGGATATTCAGTTGGACCCTTTTACCTTTACCAATGAGCTTCTCAAGGTAAGTCCTGGTTTCATCAACGCGCTGCCCGCCACGCCCGATAACAATACCTGGCCGGGCGGTGTGGATAGTTATCGACACCTTATTTCCCTGGCGCTCAATCTCTACCAGGGAGACGGCAGCTTCCGCATACCGGGATTGAATCCCCTCGCGCAGCTTCAGGTCTTCCTGTAAAAACTCAGCGTAATGCTTATCAGCATACCACTTAGCCTGCCAATCACGAATGATTCCAAGTCTAAAACCTACCGGATGAACTTTACGCCCCATTAGCTCTCCTGTTCAGCAACAATTACCGTAATATGACTGGACCGTTTCAGGATAGGGCTGACCCGCCCTCTCGACCTGGAACGAAATCTCTTTAAAGTCCGGGCTCCATCAGCAAATATCTTGATAACCTTTAAATCCTCTGATGGTATCTGATAAACGCTCTCAGCATTAGCTGCAGCTGATTTTATCACCTTGGCCACGATCCTGCCCGTAGGTGAAGGGGTAAATTTAAGCATAATCAACGCCTCATCCACGCCCTTTCCACGCACCATATCTACCAGCAGACGTACTTTGCGAGGTGTTACTCCCGTATCTTTAACTACTGCTTTTACTTCCATCTCAAATCCGGAACTATCTCCTTCTTACCTGACTGGCCCTCTCCGCCCTAGAGATATGCCCCCTGAAAGTCCTCGTCAGGGCGAATTCGCCCAACTTGTGCCCAACCATATTTTCAGTAATAAAGATAGGCACATGCCGCCGGCCATCATGCACTCCGATGGTAAGACCCACCATCTCAGGCACGATGGTAGACCAGCGCGCCCAGGTCTTAATTACCGCCTTCTCACCGGAGCGGGTAAGTGCATCCACTTTCTTCATCAGTTTGGGGTCAAGGGCCGGCCCCTTTTTGGTTGACCTTGACATCGTTACTTAACCCCCCGACGTTTAACAATCATTTTATCCGAAGCTTTAGGTTTACGAGTTTTATAACCAAGAGCTGGTTTGCCCCAGGGCGTTTTCGGCCCGGGCATACCTATCGGGCTTCTGCCTTCCCCACCACCATGAGGATGGTCACGAGGCGACATGGCCGAACCTCTTACCGTTGGCCTCCAGCCCCGCCATCGATTTCGACCCGCCTTGCCCTGCTTGATTCCCTGGTGGTCAACATTACCCACCTGCCCAACTGTAGCCTGGCAATTACTGCGAATACGTCTCGATTCACCTGAGGGTAACCTCAGCAGAGCATAATCACCTCCCACGGCAACCAGTTGGGCCGCCAGTCCAGCGCTGCGCACCATCTGCCCGCCTTTACCCGGCTGCATCTCAATATTATGCACCAGCGTCCCACTCGGGATTTGTTTCAGAGGCAAGGCATTCCCCGGCTTTATTTCGGCATCATCGCCAGCCTTAATAACATCGTCAACATTCAGTCCCAGAGGAGCCAGAATGTAACGCTTGTCTCCATCAGCATAGAAAATAAGAGCAATACGTGCCGAGCGATTAGGATCATATTCAATAGCCGCCACCCTGCCCGGTACACCGGTCTTATTCCGCTTAAAGTCAATAATGCGCAGCTTCCGCTTCGCTCCACCGCCCCGGTGACGCACCGTTATTCTGCCCTGGTGGTTACGCCCGGCCTTCCTCTTCAGGGGCACGGTCAGCGCTTTCTCAGGCTTACTTTTGGTTATTTCTTCAAAAGTCGGCCCGGTCGCGCCCCGTCTACCCGGAGAGGTTGGTTTAAAAACCTTTACTGCCACCTTTTACAAAAATCTCCTTAATTCGATAACCAAATTATATAATCTCTTTTCCCGGTTTATGCACCTTCAAAGAATTCTATCGTGTCCCCCGCCTTAAGGGTAACGATTGCCTTTTTCCAGGGATGAGAGGGAAGTTCCCGCTTGCCCATTTTCCGTACCTTGCCGGGAACTGTCATCACATTAACCGCGGTCACCCTGACTTTAAATGCCTTCTCCACAGCCTGCTTAATCAGGGGTTTATTGGCTTCCTTAGCCACTTCAAAAGCGTATTTACCCTCGGCTTGAAGGACAGAGGATTTTTCAGTTATTAACGGACGCCGCAATACCTCATACAGGTGCATTGCTTCCTCCTCCGGACAATCTCTCTCCCCACAACTCTTCGGCGCCGCGTACCGCCGCCACTGTCATCAACAATTTTTTATGGGTAAGAATGTCAAGTACATTAAGTAAGCCGGCCGGCGTTGTCTTAACCTTCGGCAGGTTACGGGCTGATTTTACCACATTTTCCTCTACTCCGGAGGTAACGATAAGAGCTGATGATTTCACCTCCAGGGCATTTAAAACCCCAGCCATCTCTTTGGTCTTAATTTTCTCAAACTCCAGCTGCTCCAGAATTACCAGATCTTCGTCTCTGACTTTTTCTGACAGGACACACCTTAACGCCAGCTGGCGCATTTTCTTGGGCATTGCCTGCCGGTAGCTCCTTGGTTTGGGGCCAAAGATGATACCTCCTCCCCGGCGCAGCGGCGACTTGATGCTGCCCGCCCGGGCGTTACCTGTGCCCTTCTGGCGAAACAATTTCCGGGTGCTGCCCGAGACCTCGCCACGCGTTTTGGTGCTGGCTGTTCCCTGGCGGGCGTTAGCCCGTTGCCTTACCATCGCCTGGTGCACCACCGCCTGATTAAAAGGCACCCCAAAAACCCGGTCGTCAACCTCAATCTGATCAACCACTTCCCCGGCCAGGTTATAAACTGAAGCTTTCACTTATCTATTTACCCTTACCTGATTTTTTTATCAACAGCAGCCCGTTTTTGTTGCCGGGTACGGCTCCCTTGACCAGTAACAGATTACGCTCAGGGTCAGCCTTAAGCACCCGTAAATGAGCAACCATAACCCGCTCACCACCCATTCGTCCCGCCATCCGCGTCCCTTTCCAGACTCTACCCGGCGAGGTAGTTGCCCCGATTGAGCCCGGGTGACGGTGGCGGTCAGACTGCCCGTGAGTTTTGGGGCCACCGGCAAAACCGTGTCGCTTGACCACTCCAGCAAAACCTTTACTCTTGGATATCCCGGTAACATCGATTATATCGCCTTCTTTAAAAAGGCTGACATCAATCTTGTCTCCAACTTCCACAGTCTCAGTATCATCCACTCTGAATTCCCGCAGATACCTGAACTGCCCCAAACCCTTAAGGTGTCCCAACTGGGGAGATTTGAGCCGCTTGGATTCACCAAAGCCATATTGAACCGCATTATATCCGTCCTTAGCGACAGTTTTAACCTGGATTACCGTGCAAGGGCCGGCTTCAACAGCGGTTACTGCTTCAGCTTTTCCATTTTCCATGAATATCTGGGTCATACCCAGCTTTCTACCAATAATACCTGATACCATTTTCTGGTCCTTAATATATATACTTCTTCATATAATGATTTTCACAACTTGATATCTATCTCAACACCTGAGGGCAGGTTCAGCCCGGTGAGGGCGTCTATCGTTTTAGAACTCGTCTCTATAATATCGATGAGACGCTTGTGGGTCCTGATTTCAAACTGCTCCTGTGAGTCCTTATCCTTAAACGGAGAGCGTATAACGCTAAACTTCTGAATATGAGTCGGTAAAGGCACCGGTCCGGAAACAACCGCCCCGGTACGTTCCACCGTCTCCACAATCTGTTCTGCCGCCTGGTCAACCAGTTTGTGGTCAAAACCTTTAATCTTAATACGGATTTTTTCTTTTGGCATTATTTCATCCCTACCTGTTCAGTAACCTTAGCTACCAGTCCGGCTGGTAGCTGCTGATAGCTATTAAATTCCATTGAATGGGTGGCTCTACCCTGAGTCGCCGACCTGAGACTGGTTGTATATCCGAACGACTCGGCTAACGGTATCAGTGTATGAATAGTAGACATCTCGGCGTATGTCTCAATGGCCTCAATATGCCCTCTCCTTGAATTGAGGTCGGCGATAGTATCACCCAGAAACTGCTCCGGTGTAATTACTTCCAGTTTCATAATCGGTTCAAGAAGGACCGGTTTAGCCCGGCTCACACCGTTTTTCAGAGCCATTGAGCCAGCCATCTTAAAAGCTATCTCAGAGGAGTCAACATCATGATAACTGCCGTCATATAGAGTTACTTTAATATCAACCACCGGGTAGTTAGCCAGTACCCCCGTCTCCATAGCTTCTTTAACACCCGCCTCGATGGCCGAGAAATACTGCCTGGGAATGGCGGTACCTCTGATACTGTTTACAAACTCCAGACCGCTGCCGGGTTCTCCGGGCTCTATCTCAATACGGACATGACCGTACTGGCCGTGACCACCGCTCTGGCGGATGAATTTACCCTCAGCCTGTACCGCCGCAGTAATTGTTTCTTTAAAAGCAACCCGCGGTTTACCTACCTTGGCACCTACTTTAAATTCGCTAAGCAGCCGGTTGACAATGACTTCTAAATGAAGCTCTCCCATACCCGAGACGACTGTCTGCCCCGTCTCCTGGTTATAAATCACCTTAAAGGTGGGGTCTTCCTCAACCAGCTTTTGCAGGGCTTCGCCCATCTTTTCCTGGTCGTCTCTGGTCTTGGGCTCAATGGCTACCGAAATTACCGGTTCCGGGAACTTTATCGATTCGAGAAGCACCTGATCAGAGGGGCTGCAGAGGGTATGACCGGTAAAGGTATTTTTTAATCCCAGGGTAGCCACGATAGACCCGGTATCCGCCTCAT
>JAZFUA010000130.1:0-9705 GCA_036446975.1 Dehalococcoidales bacterium | reverse complement strand
CATTACCACCAACCATAACGCCGAGTTCTCCGGTTATGACGGCATGATCTTTAACACCGATCCCGCCTTTGTGCCGGACTTCCAGGATATCGCTTGCGCCGACGATGCGCTGTTCCAGGCTGGTACAAGTAGCATGGCGCCTGCTAATCTGACCGAGAGTCAGCTAATAAAAATCTGGCAGCACCAGCTGCTGGATCAAGCCGGGCTGGCTACTGAGGACGGTGAACCGATAGCCGTGGTTTATCCGGGCAGACTTAACGATGAACGGGGGGCTGATTTCAGGGATGCGGTAATTACTATTGGTGGGAGATTAACCAGGGGAGATGTAGAAATACATGTCAAGTCAGGAGGTTGGCAGGGGCACCGGCATCACCTGGATGTGGCCTATAACCGGGTAGTGCTGCACGTGGTGATGTGGAATAATGCCAGGACGCCTACCCGTCTCCAGAACGGGAAAGAAGTTCCTGTCCTTGCCCTGGAAAATTTTATAAAAACTCCGGTTACCCGCTTGCTCCAATCGGTAACTTCTTCGGTAAACTATAATATAGCCTCTGGTCAATCGGCCGGGGCAGAAAAGAGCCCAATTACCAAGAATATACCCTGTCTCAAAGTGGGGCGGCGCCGGGGAATGGGGGCCGTAACCGAAATCCTGGTCAGGGCGGGAGAAGCCCGGTTTTTAACCAGGGCTGCCGCGTTCCGGAAAGATTTAACCCGGATGGAAGCCGGACAGTCCCTCTATCGGAGGATAATGGAGGCTCTGGGCTACTCCAGGAACAAACTCCCTTTTCTGGAATTAGCCCGCAGGTTGCCGCTTCAGGTGCTGGAGTCAGTGACTCAGAATAATCTATCAGAGAATGAGTTCCTTATCGGGCAGCAGGCCCGGTTGCTGGGGACGGCCGGTCTGCTCTCTGCGCCTCGCCTGAATTGCTGCCCGGGAGACGGGTGGACAGAGGAACTGGAAAAACTGTGGTCTGCCTGCCACCGGGCCAGAATGATGTCGCCAGATGCCTGGCAGCTGTTTAAGGTCAGGCCAAACAATTCACCGGTTCTCCGCCTGCTGGCGATGAGTTATCTCCTGTTCCGCTACCGGAAGGAGGGGTTTTGTAAGGGACTGGTTAGTCTGGTGGAAGGAACGCCGGTAGAACGGGGTTTTAAAAAACTGGAAAGGGGCTTGCAGATTACCATTGACGGTTACGGGACGGACCGGGCTGATTCCAGGCTGGTAAGCCGGAGAAGAGGTCTGACCCTGCTCGGCAGGGGGCGGGCGGCTGATATTGTGGTCAACGTGCTTCTGCCCTTCGTCTTTGCCTGGGGCCAGGCTGTTTCACGGCCGGAAACGGTCGAGAAAGCCTTTGACCTCTATCGTTCATACCCCAAGCTGGCGGTAAACTCCCTGGAGAAGCATATGGCGGAGCAGCTCGGGTTGAGCAGTCCGCTAGATTCAGCCAGGAGGCAGCAGGGGCTAATCCATATTTATAAAACCCTGTGTACCTTTGGCAGGTGCGGTAAATGTCCCTTAAGCCAGCTTGAGGCCGGGAACAACGTCCAGGTCTAACTCGTCTGCCGGGTCTGCCCGGGAGCGAAAGTAACCGCAGGCGGCAATCATAACGGCATTATCGGTACACAGTTCCAGGGGGGGAATCAACACCGGCAGGGGCGAGTCATTCACCAGGCGCTGGCGGAGCAGCCCGTTGGCGGCTACTCCCCCGGCCAGTAAAATCTGTTTTACCCGGCACTCCCTGGCAACGGCGATAGTTTTGGTGACCAGGACATCAACCACCGCCTCCTGAAAACTGGCGGCGGCATCGGCCTTATCTGATACCCGTCCGCTCTCCACCAACCGCAGCAGGGCAGTCTTAATTCCGCTGAAGCTGAAGTCGTTGGTCCCCTTCAACCAGGCGCGGGGTAGCTGGATGGAGGCGGAACCGGATTCGGCGGCTCGCTGGATGGCCGGCCCGCCGGGATAGCCCAGCTCCAGTATGCGGGCGGCTTTATCAAAGGCTTCACCGGCAGCATCGTCCCTGGTCCGTCCCAGCAAAACATAATCTGCGTGGCCTTTCATCAGCACCAGGTCACTATGTCCCCCGGAGACAATCAGGCAAACCAGGGGAAAGACCGGCGCCGGACCGGAACTGTGGCCGGCCATCCAGTTAGCGTAGATATGGCCTTCCAGGTGATTAATCCCGGTCAGGGGTATGCCCCGGGCCAGAGAGATAGCTTTGGCCGCACTTACCCCTATAAGCAGTGAGCCGGCCAGTCCGGGACCATTGGTAACGGCAATACCATCCAGGTCACTCCAGGAGACTCCAGCTTCGGCCATCGCCTCTTTTATTACCGGGATGATGGACAGGATGTGCTGGCGGGAGGCTACCTCGGGGACAATTCCCCCGTAGCGGGCGTGGACTTCCATCTGTGAGGCGATCTGATTGGACAGAATTTTAACCCCGTCCTCAACCACAGCGGCGGCTGTCTCATCACAGGAGGTCTCGATACCCAGGATTTTCATACATCTGGATTATAGCATGGCCACGACTGGGGGAATAACAGGTATGTTGTTTATCATCCTCACCCATTGGCCTGAAAAACTGAAATCCGATGCTAAAATGCGGACTTCCAAAACTAAATACCCTCTTATTGCACTATTCGCTCAAGCATTTCGAAATGTATTTCTGACAATTCGTGTTATAATCCGGCCAGGGGGTGAGAATATGCCGGTAATTGTAATTATGATTATCACTGTTGTCATTGTCGTCGTGGCAATTGTTGCAAGGTATTTCAGGTGGTTTAAGCAGTAGGTTTTCAAACTGATACACTACCCTTTTTTGACAAAGGCGTCACTTAGTGTTATTATGTGGGCTACTTGAGTATTATTAACATTGCTAAAGGCAGGTGATGGTATTTGTCTAGCACCGAAGCACTTTACCTAGTGCTTCTTTTTGTCTGTCTTATTCTATCCGCTTTCTTTTCCGGTTCGGAAACAGCATTTATTTCCTTACAGAAAGTAAGATTAGAGCATCTGATCAGTACCGAGGTGAAGGGCGCCAAACGGGTGGCCAGGATGCTTGAGCGGCCGGAGAAGTTCCTCTCGACTGTATTGCTGGGTAACACCTTTGTTAATACCGCTGCGGCGGCTTTAGCCACGACTCTGGCCATCGCCCGCTGGCCGGAGCAGGGAATTATTATTGCAACCGCCAGCGTTACCGTTATCTTACTGGTTTTCGCCGAGACTACCCCAAAGACGATAGCTGCCCATCATGCCGAGCGTTTGTCTCTGATGACTGTCCGGTCTCTGGAGGTTATTGCCTGGCTGTTTACTCCCTTTGTCTTTGTCCTGAGCTGGATAGCCTCCAGGGTTGCCCGGCTGGTGGATGGAGAGGTAGTGCCAAGCTCTTTAGCCTCAGCGGATGAAATCCGTAACATGATAGTGGTAGGGCATAAAGAAGGTACGGTGGAAGAGACCGAAGCCAGGCTGCTGCATAAGGTATTTGATTTTGGTGACCGCCCCGTCCGCGAGGTTTTGGTACCCCGTCCGGAAGTGATAGCTATCGAACAAGGCTCTACGGCGGCCGATTTCTTGGATCTCTACGCTGAGTCACCCCTCTCCCGTTTCCCGGTTTTCAGTGAAAATATGGATAATGTGGTGGGTATCCTGTCCATTAAAGATGTGCTTATGGGCCTGGCCCGGGGTAATTTTGACAGGCAGTCACTCATCGATGAACTGGTGCGTCCGGCCTATTTTACGCCTGAGACCAAGCTTATCAATGAACTTTTTGCTGAGATGAGGGACAGTAATTTCCGAATGGCGGTAGTGATAGACGAATTCGGAGGAACGGCAGGTATCGTCAGTCTCAGCCGTTTGGTTGAGGAAATCGTCGGTCCGGTGGGTGATGAGTTATCGGTTGCGGAAAAGGAGTTTGAAATAATTGATGCCTACACCTTCCAGATTGATGGCGGTATGCGCATCGAGGAGATAAACGAGGAGATGGCTCTGGAATTACCTGACAGCGAGGACTACGAGACGATAGCCGGCTTTATCCTGA
Organism: Dehalococcoidales bacterium; assembly: GCA_036446975.1. GTDB lineage: Bacteria > Chloroflexota > Dehalococcoidia > Dehalococcoidales > UBA2162 > JAZFUA01. The sequence goes on along the minus strand of JAZFUA010000130.1, from coordinate 5,665 downwards.
GTCTGCTGGGGCACATTCCCAGACAGGACGAACAATTGAGATATCAGGGTGTGAAAATGGTCATTACCCGAATGAACGGGATGAAAATAGAAGAAGTATTGTTGACCAAAGAGAAGACCGGTGGGAGCCTGGGGGATATGGTCACCAAACCTGATGAAGGCAGGTAAATTTAAACAGGTTGATACAAAATGGTTGGTAATGAAACCTTGTATATAGTCTTGCTGGTTAGCTGTATTATACTGACCGCTTTCTTTACCAGCTCGGAAACGGCCTTTTTCTCCCTGCAGCGGGTCAGGGTGGAGCAGATGGTCAGTACCGGGGTTAAAGGAGCCGGCAGGGTAGCCAGACTGATTCAACGGCCTGACAAGCTGCTTTCAATCATTCTGCTGGGGACTAACCTGGTTATGACGGCCGCATCGGCTCTGGCCACGGCTCTGGTGGTCTCTGTCTGGGGCGAACAAAATATCTGGATTGCCGTGGTGGGACTGACAGCAATCCTGCTGGTATTTTCCGAGACTACTCCTAAAACGATAGCCAACAGGCATGCCGAGCGAGTGTCTTTAAGCTTTGCCCGCCCGATAGAGGTACTCTACTGGGTGTTTTATCCTTTTGTCTTCCTGCTCAACTGGGTGGCTAACGGCATTACCAGACTGGTGGGAGGGACACCCGTGCCCAGGTCCCTGGTCAGTGAAGAGGAAATCCGCACCATGATAACGGTAGGGCACAAAGAAGGGACAATGGAAGAGAACGAGGTTAAGATGCTGCACAAGGTCTTTGACTTCAGTGACCGGCCGGTACACGAGGTTATGGTACCCCGGACAGAGGTGATATGGGTTGAGAAAGGTACCAGCCTGGCCGACTTCTTTAAGATATATTCCGATACTCCCATGTCCCGCTTCCCGGTGTATGAAGAAAACAGGGATAATGTGATGGGCGTCCTTTCGGTAAAAGATGTTTTGATGGCCTGGGCCAAGAACGGTATCAAAAGAGAGAATCCGATTGATGACCTGATTCGCCCTGCCTATTTTACCCCTGAGTCCAAGTGTATCGGCGATCTTTTTTCCGAGATGAGGGATAAAAACTATCGTGTGGCGGTGGTGGTGGATGAATACGGGGGGACTGCCGGCATAGTGAGCTTAAGCGGATTGCTTGAGGAAATAGTCGGGGCTGTCGGTGATGAACTTGCCGATGTCGATAAAGAATTTGAAGCCATCGATGAACATACTTTTCAGGTTGATGGGGGCATGCGCATCGAAGAAGCTAACGAAGAGATGGGCCTGGACTTACCCGAAAGTGATGACTACGAGACCGTAGCCGGCTTTATCCTGAGTCTTCTGGGGCGTATCCCTGATACCGGTGAAAGGTTACACTATCAGACTATGAACCTGATTATAACGGAAATGCGCGGCTTGAAAATTGAGAAAATTCTGTTAACCAAGGCGATAACAAAGGGGGAAGATGCAGCGTCTGCGGATTAAATTCAGCCGGGGAGATGGGATAAAGTTTATCTCTCACCTGGATATAACCCGGCTCTGGGAAAGGGCTTTTCACCGTGCCCAGATACAGTTGGCTTACTCGGAAGGGTACAGTCCTCACCCTAAAATATCACTGGCCGCTCCCCTGGCCGTGGGGATAACCAGTGAAGCCGAACTGATGGATATTTTTCTTCTTAAACTTGTCTCTCCCCACTGGTTTAGTGCGGCTGTCAGTCAGCAGCTCCCTGCTGATATTGCCATACTTGGTGTCTATCAAACAGGGTTAAATATGCCGTCCCTGCAGTCTCAGGTTCGCTATGCTGAATACAGGGTGGAAATGGAGCAAGAGAGTGGCTCCGGGGATATGGAAGCGGCGGTGGCCGGATTGCTTTCAGCAGAGCACCTGCCGTGGCACCACCAGAGAGATACCGGACGGAGGAGCTATGACCTGAGGTCTTTAATTGATGACCTGCGCCTGATTGATGTCTCAGGTTCCGGCTGTACCATTGAGATGAGATTGCGTTGTGATAGTGGCGGGGCGGGAAGACCAGAGCAGGTTGCCCTGGCCCTGGGTTTTGTCCATCATCCCCGGGTAATTCATCGCACCAGACTGGTTCTGGCCACCTAACAGCTAATTTTGTAACTAAAGTTACAGACAGCTATTCCCTGATTAACTTATTATACTCTTAATGGTCTAATATTATAGGGGAAAAAGAGGTAAATGGTCAAAAACGTATTAAAGGGGCTGTTCATATCTTTCCTGGTAATCCTTGCCTTTATTGGCGTGGGTGTCGGGGCGGGTTTTATTATCTATAACAACCTGGTCAATAATGTAGACTCCGCCCAGGTGCGGGGCTATGACGAAGGGTACTCGCAGGGCTATGAAGAGGGTCTCAGTATGGGAAACGAGGCTGGTTACCAGGAAGGTAGTAAGGCGGCTTTAAGGGAAGCTGAGGGATTGGATGTCAGCCATCTCAACCAGGAGGGCTACTATTTTCTTTATAACCCAACCTACGAAGAAATGCTAATGTCCCTGACCAGAGGTGAACTGAACTCGGCCAAGGATATCCTGGAATATACTAAAGCCAACGGAATCCGGGCGGCATACGTTCGGGCTCCGATTGCTCGTGAAGCTAAAGCAGGAAGGGTTTATCTTTTCCAGCTGGTTGCTTTTGAGACGGTGGATAAAGGGCTTATTATTATCGAACCACGCTCACACCGGGAGGTAAAACTGGAAGTCGGTAAAAGCTATAGTGAGCTTAACGGTTTCCCTGCCTCATCTTATGACGATACTATTACCAGCGTAACGGTTGTCTGGTAATGAAAATTAGGAGTCGGGAATATAAATGTTTGATATAAGAGAAGTCAGCTGGCTGGTAGCTATAAGCAGGGTCGTGCTGTCGTTGGTTGTCTTTGTAGCTGGGGTTGTCGCCTTGGATATCGTTATTTATCTGCAGGCTGAGGGGACCACTTTTGATGAAAGAGTGGCCGCCGCTTTCAAGGATGCCTATGACTACGGTTATGAGCAGACCTTTGAGGTTGCTTACCAGGAAGCCCGTAATGAGGCATTCGATAAAGGCTATACCAAAGGATATGAGATAGTCCTGGATATCGGTGGCGAGAAACTGGCGCCGGTGAGCAGGTTAGTGGAGACTCATAATCCTACCTTTAGCGAACTGATGGAGTTCCTGGCTGCTGATACAACGGATTCAAATCCCTTTATCAGTGGTGTATATAACTGTTTTAACTATACTGCCGAGCTTAATAATAATGCCGACGCTGCCGGTATCAGGGCGGCATATGTGCGTATTCGGGGTGACGAATGGGCTCACGCCATAGTAGCCTTTGAGACTGTAGACCGGGGGCTTATTTTTATCGAACCGCAGTCAGATGCGGAGGTAAAGATGACTCTGGGTGAACCCTACCCCTGGCGGCAGGTTGGAGCCACCAGTTCTCTGGGCTATTCAGAGGCTATAACTGAACTCCAGCTCATCTGGTAGCTATTCAGCCCGCCTGTTTTATCGTATCATATATATACGGTGAAAAAGCAAGCCTATCAGGAACCGCTGGAGCCGAGGGTGCTGCAATTCATCCGGGAAAATCACCTGGTAGCCAGTCAGCGCCGGCTGCTGGTGGCGGTATCCGGTGGCCCGGATTCTGTCTGTCTGCTTCATATCCTGGTCAGGCTCAGTGAAGAACTGAAGATAAAGCTGCATGTTGCTCATCTCGACCACCAGTTACGCGGTATCGATTCTACGGCTGATGCCGGCTATGTTTCTCAACTTGCCCGCCGGCTGGGTATCCCGGCCACCATTGAAACCCGTGATGTGAAGGGCTATCAGGCCCGGCGGCGTATTTCCCGGGAAGAAGCGGCCCGCGATGTGCGCTACGATTTCCTGGCTGAGGTGGCTCAATCCATTGGTACCGACTGCGTGGCAACCGGCCATACTTCTGATGATAATGTAGAGACGATTCTTATGCATCTCATCCGGGGAACGGGGACCCGGGGTCTTCGCGGTTTACAGCCAATCAGCCGCTGGCAGTCTTCAGAAAACAGTCTCAATATAATCAGACCCTTGCTACCGGTGAGCCGCCTGGAAACAGCCGATTATTGCCGCCGCCACCACTTTAAGCCCAGGATCGACTCCTCAAATCTTTCAATGTCGCCACTCAGAAATAGAATTCGTCACCAGCTCCTGCCCCTGCTGGAAAGCTATAATCCGAGGATAAATGAAGCCCTGCTCCGGACAGCCCGAATTGCGGGTGACGACCTTGCTTCCCTGAATAAGGAGACCGCCCGGTTATGGGGCAGTATTGCTCAGAGACAGGGCGAGGCAATTGTTCTGGATAAAGAAAAGTTTCTTGAGTTACCTTCCGGCTTGCAGCGGCATCTGCTCAGGGAGGCAATCGAGGAGCTGTCAGGCAACCTGAAAAATATCGAAGCCGGTCATATTGAAGAATTAATTACCGCCTTCAGCAAACCAGCCGGGAAAAAACTAAGTCTGCCCGGAGGTCTGGTTTTTGTCATAGAATACGGCCGGTGCCTGCTGGCCCCGGAAACGGCAGTTCTTTCTCCGTTCCCCCTAATCAAGTGTGAAAACGCCCTGGAAATACCCGGGGAAACTTTATTGTCCGGCTGGCGCGTAACCGCCAGCGTCACAGGGCCGGAGGAGATGGCGGAAAACGGGAATGAGTATACAGCCCGTCTTGACCTGGATAAGACGGGTGACAGCCTGGTGGTGCGTTGCCGGCGACCGGGCGACAGGTTTCAGCCCCTGGGAATGAGCCAGTCCAAGAAACTGGCTGAGTTTATGATCGATGCGAAAATCCCCCGCGCCTGGCGCCAGCAGGTTCCCGTTGTCTCCTCACCTCAGCATCCCCTCTGGGTGGTCGGCTGGCGTATAGATGACCGGGTGAAGGTTTCAAAAAACACCGGGCGGGTCCTTTGTCTCCAATTTGAGAGGGTTTAAATAAGAACGGGTAGGCTGTTTATCAAGGACAGATGCAAGGGGCGAAAGCCCCTTATTCATATTGACTCGATTTAGAATAATAGAGATTCTTCGCTGTGCTCAGAATGACAAAAGGGGAGAGGTAGAAACTAATCTTATTCCTGAAATTTGGCAAGAAGAGTAAAATCTGCTACACTTTTCAACTATATTCCCCGGAAACCGCCGAGTCTCCGCTCTCACCGCAGGCTCTCGCCAGGCCGTTGAAGACGCCCGGACTCTGATGGCCGTTTGCCACGATCGTTTCGAACTCCTCGATAGCCTGGGCGTAGCGGCCCGACATTCCCAGGGCCGTGGCCAGGTTGACCCGGGCCTCGAGATTGTCCCTTTCGAGTCTCAAGGCACGTTCGAGCACACGGACGGCTTCCGCCGCACGTCCCTGGCGCGTGTAGAACGCTCCGAGATTCGCCATCGATCCGCCGTGGTCGGGGTTGGCCTCGAGGGCACGCCGGAGTAGCTGCTCGGCGGCGTCGAGGTCACCCTCGCTCTCGCGCACGATCGCCATCCAGTTCAGGTGCATGACGGAACGATCGTTGGTGTCGATGGCCCTCTCGAGCGGAAGTCGAATCGAGGTGAAGTCTCCTCGCGATTGCGCCAGCTGAAAAGCCGTCGCCATGGCCGGCTTGTTCATCGGATCGTGCGTCAGGACGGCTCTGGCCGCCTCTTCGGCCCCCGCCGTGTCGC
>JAZFUA010000129.1:0-2166 GCA_036446975.1 Dehalococcoidales bacterium | reverse complement strand
ATTATTCTAAAGATTCAAGCGACTTGGCTCCTCTGCCTACGACAATGGAAGAAATACTAAGAATACCCTATGAAGGTATTGAAAAAAGGCCAGGCAGTGGTATGGGGAGGGGGCCTATATTAATTCTGACAGTTTCAACACCCAGTCAAGGAGATTTTACGATTAAGAAAACAGTATCCTACCTTGATTGGCCGTAGAATTATTAAGATATTGCCGACCTGGTCTGTCACTTACTGTCTTTGGGAACGCGAATGGGTATAAGGGGTTTGAACAACCAGAACTCGATAGTAGCAATGACCAAAAGGGAGGGAACAATTCAGAATATGCTGGTAGTTTAGAGGAGGTAAAGCAATGGTATTCGATATGATAAAACACAGGAAGGAAGCCCGGAGATGGCAGCAGAAATATGATGCCCTGGCACCGAAATCAGGAGATATGGCCCCTGATTTTGAACTTCGTGACGCCGGCGGTAATAACCCGGTCAGCCTGTCTTCGTTCCAGGCTAAAAAACCGGTGGCATTAATATTCGGCAGTTATACCTGACCTCCTTATGTAGACGGGACTGTCAGTCTGCGTGATTTGTTTTCAAAATATAGCGACCGGGTGGAATTTTTATCTATTTATATCCGGGAAGCCCACCCGATTGACGGATGGTGGCTCGGAGGGGGTCTTACCGGGAGATTTGCCCGAATGATGCTGGGGTCCAAAGCAGCCACCGATATATACGACCCGAAGGGCATCGATGAACGTCAGGCGGTAGCCAGCCGGTGCGAGCTGGAACTAGGGTATGAAATAACTACTATCGTTGACACGATGGATGATGCTGTTAGCCAGGCCTATGCTGCCCACCCAACTCGTTTGTACCTGGTAGGAAAAGACGGGAGGGTAGTTTATGCCGGCGGGCTGGGACCATTCGGTTTCAAGCCAAAAGAGCTTGGGGAAGCGATTGAAAAATATTTTGATACACCGGAATGATTCACTGTTAATTCGGGGCGAACTATATTATAATTTGCGTAAATATAAGGAGGTAACTCATGGGAAAACTGGATGAAACAGCCAAGATGTTAATCGGAGAGATTCACCCGGCTCTAATTGCCACGGCCAGTAAAGATGGTAAGCCGAATGTATCAGCTAAAGGTTCTTTCAAGGTGCTTGATGACGACCATGTTATATTTAATGATATGAACTCCCCACGCACGATAGCCAACCTGAAGGAGAACCCCCAGATTAGCATCATGTGCCTGGATTCTAACCGGCGAAGCTGCCGGATATGGGGCACCGCCGAGGTATTGGACTCCGGTCCCCTTTTCGATGAAGCTGTTACTGCAATGGCTGCCAGGAACATGAAACCCAAGCACGTGGTGAAAATAAAAGTGGACGAAGTACAAACGAGCCAGCCGTAATAATCAGGAGACAGAAAGGTGCAATATATGAGCGATAAAGTGGCTGAAGAAAAGTCTGCCATGGCCGGTCTCAATAAATTGATGGATGACCTTCCGCGGGAGTCACATGATTTTGACGGTACCGAGTTTGGTCAACCGGCAGCCCTGGCCTATCGTGGGCAAAAAGCAAGGGCGGACGAACTATCTAAAGAAGCAGAGAATCTCAGGGACGCTCCACCGGATAAAGTGTGTGAAACAGCTATGATTATGGCCGAGATGATAGAGGCGTCTGCCCCGGATCACGAGAAATATTTTATTACCGACGAGAGGACGCGAGGCCGTGTTTTCTTCGGGTCAAAATGGCGTTCAGGATGGGTTTTCATTATGGGGAATAACGACCATTCTGAGCTGGTGCAGAAGTTTAACGAGCGTGAATTTTCGATATTCGCCCAGAATGGAGCCGGTTTAGAGAAAGTTATCGACCTGGGCCCTCGTGAGACAGCTGCTGTCTATTTTCTTCAACTGATGGTGCGTTATGCGATGACCTGGGGTGGCATTAGTCCCGGAGACGATCACGAGATGTCTCATTTTCTGGAAAAAGACATGCCAGGCGTAGTGGTAGCAAATGGAGAGCTGACTCCTGTTGAAGAGCTGCTCCTGCTTGGACTGATGAAGATGGGTGCCCCGGCAGTAGTTCCCAATAAATACCCCTGGGATCTGGGCAGATATGTACGAGCCGAGGGGGCAGATAACATCGTAGGAGCCGCTACGAAGTTTCCCAACC
>JAZFUA010000128.1:0-3740 GCA_036446975.1 Dehalococcoidales bacterium | reverse complement strand
TGCTAGAAATATTGAATCTCTGCCTTCGCCACAGCCAAACTCAATTATTTTTGAGTCTTGAGGGATATTCCAGTCTCTGATAAACCCCGTCAGTTCTTCTGTGGGAATCGGGGGTTCCCAGAACTTGGCACCCGCGTTGTAGACTATTCTATATCTTTCTTCATACGGATGTATCATAGTTAACTTGGCTGGTCGCCCTCGACTATCATTCTTCTGAGTTCGATAATCATTTCGGGTGTGTCTATCGCCATCGGGCATTTAACCTTGCAACGACCGCAGGTCAGACAATTATAGGCTATTGAAGCTGCTTTCTCCGTATCTTTGCTAATCATCTCCGCCCAGACAGCACCGATACCGGCGAAGTATTTATCTCCAAAATGACCGGCGGTTACAGCAAAGACGGGACATTCATAAAGACAGCCCCCGCACCTGACACAATACAATGCCTGGCGCAACACCGGGTTTTTAGCCATCTCAACCCTGCCGTCGTCCAGAAAAATAACATGAAACTCTTTCGGCCCGTGGGCACCGTAGGTAATTACCTTTTCGATATCACCCGTCTTACTTGGGCCCGAAACCATGGTGACATACGATGGGACGGTGTAATTGGCGTACCGCCAGGTAACCTCGGCTACCTTATAAGCATCGCCCAGGGTTGGCACCAGTTTCTCCATACCCACCAGGGCAATGTGGACCGGCGGGGCACTGGTTGCCAGGCGGACATTCCCCTCATTTTCAATTATAAACAGGGTCCCGGTCTCAGCCGCTACCACATTGGCACCACTGATGCCGATGTCCGCCTCGAAAAATTTTTCCCTAAGCAGTTTCCTGGCAGTGGCAACCATCATCTCGATGTCATCAGATGGAATCTGCTCTCCGGTAATCTTTGAGAAGAGTTCGGCTACATCCTCTTTGGGAACATGAATCGCCGGAGAGAGAACGTGCATCGGTTTTGAACCAAGTTTTTGAATGATAAATTCACCTAAGTCGGTCTCGTAAACATCATTACCCATTTCTTCGAGGTGCTCTCGCAAGCCAATCTCTTCGCCGGTCATGCTTTTACCTTTAACGATTAACTTGTCTTTGCCCACCAGATTATCTATAATTTCCAGCGCTTCGGCAGCCGTTTTGGCAATATAGGCTTTCCCATGATTCGATTCAATGGCTTCACAGGCTTCCTGAGCAAGTCCCTCCATCATACCGATGGCCTTTACTTTCATTTCACGGACTTCCTCGGCCATTTTAATAGTATGAGGGAATTTTTCCAGGGCCTTATTCCGGTTCGACCTGTAGCTGGAGATAGCCCGGGACAGGGCAAGTCTTATCCGCTCATTATGGGCCGCATCCATTATCTCTTTCTTGTAATCAGAAAAGACAGACAATTTCTTTACACTCCCATAGCCATAGCCAGGATTTGAGCCAGGTCAAGGACCTCCACATTTTTTGCCTTCAGTTCCTTGACCCCGGTCTTTAGCTGCATCACACACCCCGGGCAGTTGGTAACAATAATATCAGCCCCGGTATCAATCAGTTCCTGGGCCCGGTTTACGGCCAGAATCTGGCTTAGTTCGGGGAAGACGGCCTCAAAACCTCCGCCACCCCCACAGCAGGTGGCACAATCTCCATTTGTCCATTCGGTCTCCACCAGCTCAATACCTTCGATAGCTCTCAATATCTGGCGCGGTTCTTCTATCAGCCCCATGTAGCGGGCCAGCTGACAGGGGTCATGATAGGTAACTTTAACTTTTCTGGGGAAACGCAGCTCATGGGAAGAAATATTCTCCAGGACTACCTGGCAGAAATGCTTGACCTCTATATCACCTCCCTTGATAGCGTCTGGAATGAGGTGTTCAAGGGTATGAGTGCAGGAGGGGATGATACTGATAATCCGTTTCACTCCCCTGGATTTCAGCTTGTCATAGACCTTTCCGGCGTTACTATTGAAGTCCCGGTGCAGTCCCATGTAGTAGAGGATTCCTCCACAACAGGGTTCGTCCTCAGCCAGGTAGCCGAATTTGACTCCCAGATGATTCAGCACATTGACAGCATCCCTCAGGGTTTGAACTTCATCGTCCTTTCCCTTGGGCACTAGCCGACGGTATATTCCGGTAACATCGATACCCAGCTTCTTCTGAGCACCGGCCAGGCTCATTATCATCTCGGTGCTGATAGCGCTCTTATCAATCTTGCGTATCAGGGACATCAGGGATTCCAGGTCATTGGTATACTGGTATCCGCACCCGGCGAAGAATATCGTCTCAGTCTCTTCAGAGATGCCAAGGTCTTTGGCCCACCTGGCCCCTTCGGATTTTGAAGCCCCCAGGATATTCTGCTTTGAGATAACATTGTCAGCCAGGTATTTTAAGCCTGGAGGAATCAGGTCTTTATTACCCTTTGCCATATTTTACCCATCCTGTTCCACTGATTATAATCGCAACTTAAGAAAACCGGAGTACCCGGAAGACACTCAATTAAGATAACCCGACAGCCAGGATTAAAGCCTGATATCCCTGGTTGTCACCTGTTTTCTTATCGTCTACTTCTAATTACAGTCTAATGAAGCTGAGACTGGATTGTCAAGATTGAGGGCACCGTAGATTATCTATGAGCCAGCCGGAAATAGCATATGTTATAATTCTCTCATCGGGATATATATTATTAAGCTTTTAAAAGAGAGTGACCATGTTGCAACTGAGAAACAAAATCCGGATTCTGGCAGGCTCACCCATTTTCTCCGGCTTGACCGATGAAGAACTGGATAAGCTGGCAGCCGTTGCTATCGAACGCAACTTTATGTCAAATGAATTCATCTTCTGGGAAGGAGACAGTCCCGATTGGTTCTTCATTGTTGCCGAAGGGAAGATTAAGGCCCTCAAGTACTCTTCTTCAGGTAAGGAGTTTATCATCGCATTCTTCGGCCCCGGCGAAACTTTTGGCGAAGTGGCTATTTTCGAGGACAAACCCTACCCTACTTCGGCTCAGGCGGTAGCTGAAACCAGAGTTCTGGCCATTAAGAAAGATGATTTTTTATCCTTCTTTAGCGAACGCCCCCAGGTAGCCTTGAAAATTATCAACATCCTGGGGGAACGGTTAAGGGATGCCCAAAATCGCCTCAAGGATTTTGCCGGGGGGAGAGTCCAGCAACGCCTTACCAGCATATTGCTGATGCTATCTTTAAAAATGGGTCCCACCCTCCCCTTCACCCGGCAGGAGATAGCCGATATGGCGGGTACGACCACCGAAACCACCATCCGAATCATGAGCCAGCTTAAGGACAGAGGTATTATCCGTTCTACCCGGGGTAAAGTGATTATTATCAACACCGAGAAATTAAGGCTGCTTAGTGAGGGACCGCCGAGCGTATAGAATAGGTTTCACAAACGCTTTCGACATCGTCTTTACTTGTATTGTTGCGGACTTGCTCGTTTCAAGGTTTGTGACAAGCAGGTCGGCCCTCTTTGTCCCCCGTGCTGTCAATCCAACAGCCAATCCTCTCGCGGAAAGCTGGAAGGCAACATAATACTCACCCGCAGCCCCTGTTAATGCTTTGTCCCTAGCCATATTTTTACCGCCTTGTGCAATTACCAGAGTCTCAGGTATGAGGTTATTTACTAACCCATCCCCCTGACCCTCTTCCTTGCAGTAAGGGCTTTGTATCAAAAGGGAGTTCGTCTGTGTCACCCTGGAGCGAAGCGAAGGGTCTCAGGGTTGGGAGGGGGTACAGGTCGTTACCCACCCCA
>JAZFUA010000127.1:0-5046 GCA_036446975.1 Dehalococcoidales bacterium | reverse complement strand
GCCGTCGTCCAGCTCGATGTAGTCTCCCTCCCTCACTACATGGTCGACCACAATCGAGGTGCCGGCAAAAAAGTTGCTCAGGGTGGGCTGAAGGGCCAGGGCTATTGCCAGACCGCCGATGCCGAGACCGGCTATCAGGGGACTGATAGATATCCCCAGGTAGTCCAGCAGCACCAGCAGACCGATAAGATAGGCGACTATCCCGATAACCCGCTGGCCGAGGCGGTTAAGACTCCGCCGCACTTTCGCCCGGCTCAGGTACCAGCTTAATATCACCCGTCCGATACGGGTGGTAGCATAGGTAAATAGCACAATCAGACCGGCGATAGCCGCTTTCCCCAGGCTGCCGCTCCATTGCGCCAGGTAGGAAAGAGAGCTTAATGACAGGATTAACCCCTCGAATACAAAGAGAAGAAAAAAGGGTCTGGACAAACTCTGCAACATCTGGGGAAGGAGTGCCGCTCTTCGCCGTCCCTCCATCTTTCGCCTGATAAGCCGTGAAGCGAGAAGAATAAGCCAGGCAACCAGAACCGAGACAATTAATATACCTGCAGCCCAGGCCACTTCCAGTAAAAGAGAACCCCTTATAAATTCCGGTTGCATTATCTGACCCCCATAATCAAGAGCACTGGTAGAACTTGGTAATGAATAATTTAAGCAGTCCGGCCATCTTTGTCAAACTTTCTATACATAAACCACTTGTTTTCTGGACAGAAAACTGGGTATAATTAGCCCTGTTAAGAGAGGAGACTACTAAAGATGCCATCGTTTGCCTTTTATCAAAATGAGTTTGTTCCTTTATCTGAAGCCAAAATGTCAGTCATGACTAACTTCATGCATTACGGCACCGGGGTCTTTGAGGGCATCCGGGGTAACTGGAATAGTGAAAAACAAAAATGTATTATGTTCTGCCTCAGGGAGCACTATGAACGGTTACATCAGGGCTGTCAGATACTTAAAATCGACTTGCCTTACACCGTTGACGAGATGTGCCGGATAACGGTGGAACTGGTGGAGAAATGTGGCTTTGAGGAAAATATCTATATTCGCCCCGTGGCTTATAAGAGCTCCGAGGCTCTGGGTGTCCGTCTTCACGACCTGGAGTGTGACTTATTTGTTGTTGCCTTCCCCTGGGGTCCCTACCTGCCCGAAAAAGTAAGGTGCTGCGTTTCCTCGTGGCGTTTTCCTAACGCAATACCCCGCGCCAAACTTACCGGGCTCTATGTCACCAATGCCCTGGCCAAGACGGAAGCCATTGAGAACGGTTACGATGAGGCAATTATGCTCACCCCGGATGGTTATGTGGCCGAGGGGAGCGGTGAGAACATCTTTCTCCTGATTAACGGTGAACTGATAACCCCGGCCAGCTATGATGGCATCCTGATGGGGATTACCCGCAACAAGGTAATCGAACTGGCTGAAGCCGAGCTGGGAATCAAAACCACGGCCAGGCATGTTGACCGCGTTGAGCTTTACAGCGCCACTGAGTGCTTCCTCACCGGCACGGCCGCCAATATTGCTCCGGTATGTGAAATTGACAACCGAAAAATTGGCGACGGTGAAATCGGCCAGGTAACCGCCAAATTACAGAATATATACAACGATGTGATACGGGGTAACAACCCGAAATATCTCCACTGGTGCACGCCCGCCTAGACAGAAAACCCGCTTAGGGGGAGAAGTAGATGCCGGTAGTAGTGAACGGGGTAATAACCGTAATTATCGCCTATCTGCTCGGTTCCGTTCCGGCTGCCTATATTGCCACCCGTCTGAAAACGGGTAAAGATATTCGCCGGCTTGGTGGAGGTAATGTTGGCGCTCGGAATGTCTTCCGTGAAGTCGGTTTAAGAGCGGCTGTTGCTGTCGGCGTTTTTGATGCGGGTAAAGGGGCAGCCGCCGTGATTATAACTACATGGTTTCTCGGCTTCCCCTCGATGCAGTTGATTGGCGTCTCTCAGGTATTGGTACTGGCAGCCGGACTGGCGGTGGTAGCCGGACATATCTGGTCTGTTTACCTGAAATTCACCGGGGGTAACGGACTGTCTCCCACCATAGGTGTCCTGGCTGTCCTGATGCCCCGGGAGTTGCTTATCGCCTTTGCTATCAGCCTGCTGCTTATTATTTTTACCCGAAACCTCGTGCTCTCGGTCAATATCAGCCTGCTGTTCTCCGTGCCCGTATCCGCCTGGTTTCTGGAAAAGTCCTGGCTCTATCTTGCCTTCTTCATTGTTCTGACGCTGATGCTGGCACTCCACTTCCTGCCCACGGCTAAAGCCGCCCTTGCCACTGCCGATAGTAGACAGAGCCTCTTTTCTGAACTTTTGCGGAGGGACAAAGCTAAGAAGTAAGCAGGTAGGATGCTAGGCTAACCTAGCTGCCTGATGACCCCAATAACCCTGCCCTGAATCTCAACATTATCCGGCTCGGTGTATATCGGTTCCATCTGGCTGTTTGCCGGCTGGAGCCGGATGCGGCCCCGGTCACGGTAGACTTTCTTCAGGGTGACTTCTTTTTCCGCCTTGAGCCACACCGCCGCCATCTCCCCGTTCTCCACTGTGTTCACGGTTTGCATCAGGACGATATCACCGTCATTAATCAGGGCATCCACCATCGATGTTCCTTTAACCTTAAGGGCATAAACACCTTGCCTGCCCCGGGTCAAATCTTCGGTTACCTCCAGCGTTTCTGAAGAAGCCGTGTCATCCCAGGTATCCGCAGAAGGCACCGGTATCGGCTCTCCGGCGGCAATCAGGCCTATAACCGGAATTTTAAGGGTGTGTCCCGGGAAAGTAGATTGGGAGGCCAGCTTGATACTGCGTGAAATCCCGGGCTGACGGTTAATGTAGCCCTGGCGTTCCAGTATGCCCAGGTTATAGTCCACCACGGATGTTGAGCTAATCCCGCAGCCTTTGACTATATCCCTGACAGTGGGAGGAAAGCTCTTCTCCTGCCAGAAACGGCTGACAAAATCGATGATATGCTGCTGCCTGGATGAGAGTGTTTTCACTTATCCCCTGGTAAAATGGGCTGTCCTGTACCGAACATCTGTTCTATAATACTTTATAACCTTATGAAACCGTTGTCAAGCCCGGCACACAGAGCGAACCACTTTGGGGGTTGGAAACGAGTTTTTAACTCGAAGCAGAGCCCAGAGCTTCATTCAGTTTTTTCATCAAGCGGGACTTGCGCCGGGCGGCATTATTGGCATGGATTATCCCTTTTTCGGTTGCCCTATCCAGATCGCTGATGGCGGCAATTACCGCTTTTTGGGCTTCCTCAAGTTCACCTGAGAAGATAAGTTTTTCCGCTTTAGTTATGGCGGTCTTGCACAGACTGCGATAAGACCTGTTCTGCTGGCGCCTTTTTTCGGCTACCCGCATCTCTTTTTCGGCTGATTTAGTAACTGGCAATATTTTCCTCCTGCTCCGTCAATTTTAGTTATTTTTTATTGAGATAAAGTTTTCCCAAGTTTCTTTTTATCGCCTGAGGCCGGACTGCATCAGATTGGGGAACAGATTTTACCGGTGCTCCCCCTCCTATCCTGGTAGCGCTTTCCACCTCCCGCACGCCTTCGATTTTTACCAGAAGTCGGCTCAACTGGGCCAGGTTCGCCGCTTCCAGAGAAATGAATATTGATATGGTATCGTCGTCATTGTTGGTCAGATTCACGGCCAGGATATTAATCTTTTCTTCAGCCACCAGGGTAGTGATGTCCCGCATCAGTCCTACTCTATCCCGGGCCTGGACCTGAATCTGCACCGGATACAGCGAACTGGTTTCTCCCCACTCCACCGGGACTAATCTTTCTTTTTCGTCCTCGTTCACCACATTATAGCAGTCCTGGCGGTGGACGCTCACCCCCCGGGTGCGTGTAATATAACCGATAATCTTGTCTCCAGGTACCGGATTACAGCACCGGGCAATCTGGGTCAATAGATTATCAACTCCCCTCACCTTTACTTCTGATGTGATTGCTTGCCTGGATGGGGCGACTTCAGCTATCTTGGGCTGCTGCTGCTGGGCGGCTAATCTCATGGCAATCTGATTAATGGTGATGTCACCTGAGCCGATTGCCAGATAGAATTCATCCAGACTGTCATTTTTAAATAAAGCGGACAGCCTTTCCCGCTCCGCGAAAGCGATTCCCAGTTGTCTCATCGCCTTCTCCAGGAGCTCCCGGCCCCGCTCCACATTCTCAGTCCGCTCCTGCTTCTTAAACCACTGCTTTATCTTTCCCCGGGCGTGAGATGTTTTAATATAGCCCAGGACCGGATTCAGCCAGTCCCGGCTCGGTCCCCTCTCCCCCTTGGTAGCCCTGATTTCAACCACATCACCGTTCTTTAATTTATAGCTGAGAGGTACCTGTCGGCCATTGACTTTGGCTCCCGTGCAGCGGTGCCCCAGGTCCGTGTGAACCCGGTAGGCAAAATCTAGAGGAGTAGCCCCGCTGGGCAAGTCCTTTATCTCCCCCTTAGGTGTATAAACAAAAACCTGGTCATTGAATATATCTGTCTTTACTGATTCCAGGAATTCTTCGGCACCGCTCAGTTCCCGGTGCCACTCAACCAGCTGGCGCAGCCAGCCTATCCTTTCCTCAAAACGCATATCCTTCTTTTCACCCTCTTTATATCGCCAGTGAGAGGCTACGCCAAATTCAGCGATACGGTGCATTTCATGCGTGCGTACCTGTATTTCCAGAGGGCTGGTACCCTGAGCCATTACCGTGGTATGCAAAGACTGATATCCGTTTGACTTGGGATTAGCGATGAAGTCATTAAACTGGTCGGGTAATGGGTGCCACAAATTGTGAATTACGCCCAGAGCGGTATAACAATCAGGTATGCTGTTAACCAGCACCCGGAGGGCGAGAAGGTCATTAATGTCGTCAAAATCTTTTCCCATAGTGGCGTATTTTTCCATTTTCTGGTTTATGCTGTAAAGATGCTTGGGCCTGCCTGATAGCTCGGTATTTAAACCCGCTTGCTCAAACTCCCGGTTTAATACCTGAATTACCTGGTCAATGGCGCTCTCCCGCTGGATGCGCCT
>JAZFUA010000126.1:0-7630 GCA_036446975.1 Dehalococcoidales bacterium | reverse complement strand
AAATATTTTTCTGTCTGAGTAACGACCACGCTTAGACTCCAGGCGTGAGAATTATCGGACCCCTTAAAATAAAGAGAATGTAGCAGTTGCGACCGATAAACCTCATAGTTTGAAGTTCAGCACCGGATGAGCAGCTGACTGTGGATCAGAATCAGTTTATTACTCTCGAAGCAGCTATTAAGGTTCCTTTTTTAAACAAGGCAGTTGGTTTTAGTCCGACAGTGAATGACCGGCCGATACGAACTCACAAATCCCGATAATCTGATGGCGGGAACAGGGCTTCTGATTTTATTCCTAACCTCTCCATTGCTCTCTTTCGTATTTTTGACAGGTGAGACCACAATTCAGCCTTTTCGTTATCATTCAGGGCTGCCATTATGTCTTTGACGGATTCTAACTTCCGGGACTCTCTGTGTGCCTGTTCCCCTTTTTCGGTCAGTTCAACACTGAATACATTCTTCCTCTTCGCATCTTTAACTTTTTTAACCAGTTCCTGAGTTTCCATTCTGGCCAGTAACTCTGAAATAGAATGGGGCTCCAAGAATAATTCTCGGGCTAAATCTCCGATGGTTGCCCTGCCGCCCAACCTGGTAATCGTGCCTAACACTCCCGCATACCGCACCGATAGTCCGTACTTGTTAAGCTCCTTTTGCCGGTCCTTGTATATCAAATACCGGGTCCGGTTAAGAATGATCCATAATTCACGGCTGATATCTTTAGACATTTTCACTGGAATATTGTCTCCGTTTCCTGAATAATAGTTTATTCAATAATGAGCTGGTTCTTAATTAAATAGTATCATAAATCCACCTGAAGTCAGAAAATTAATTATATTATCCCTTGACAAATGGTACCCATCTCAATAAGATTATGGCATTAAATCGCATACGATACTCGTACGCGATTGCAAAAATAAGATACTTGTTATATATTGTCAATAATTGATGCTGTTGGGTTAAATAATTAATGCTGGTCCTGTCAGGGGAACCCAGGGTGCTGAGCTTTAGCAGCGGCATTCAGCTTAAATACCAACCATCCCCCTCCCGTGTCCGGAGCCCTGGGGGTAATCGGGCTTAGTGGCAGGGCCAGCAAAGAAGTATTTTACTTTTCCAAGGCAAGAAAAAAAGGAGGAAACCAGTTTTGAAAAAGAATATATTATGGGTAGGGTTTGGAGCTCTTTCAGTGTTGGCGCTTGTTATATTGGCCTGCGGGACTTCGGAAACAATCAAGACAGATGAAGGGCTGGGGATTACGGTGTCCACAGAAACTGGTGAACAAACCCAATCAGGTGAAAAAGAGGATGTAAAACAGGAAGAAGAAAAGGAAGAAACCGAGGAGAGCGTGGAAACCGTTTCTTCAAATGAACCCCGGTATGGAGGCAAGATTACCTTCGCGATAACCGGTGAAGTAAGCGTCCTTGATGAAGCCGTATCACCCGGTGTTGCTGCCATGGCCACAACTCTTCACCTAACTAACGGAGAATTGTTTATGGCGGACTGGACAAAAGGTCCCGCCGGCGGTTTCGGCACCAAGGAGAGCGATTATGACTGGACAGGTCCGATACCCGGTATCCTTGGTTTAGAATGGGGCAATCTGGCCGAAAGTTATGATATGAAAGAGCCCGGCCACTGGATATTCAACATCCGCAAGGGAATACATTATTCGCTCAACCAGGCAAGTGAAGCGTCCCGTCTGGTCGGGGGCAGGGAATTCACCGCTAATGATGCTGAATTTGCCCTAAACAGGTATTTGAACTCAAATGGCAGTTACATTTTTAGGTCCTACCCCGGTCTACGAGCTGAAGCAACTATTACTGCCTTGGACAAGATGACACTTGAAATCAAAGTCCCGCCGGAAATGGCTGTCGATGCCGTTGCTATGTTCTTTGATTTTGCAACCGCTGACGTTCCACCTGAAGTGATTGAAAAATACGGTGACATGCATGACTGGAGAAATTCGGTCGGCACCGGACCGTTTATGCTCATTGACTATGTTGGCGGTTCCACCATTACCCTGGAAAAGAATCCATCTTACTGGAGAAAAGATCCGCTGGGACCGGGCAAAGGGAACCAGTTACCTTATGTTGACGGGGTTACATACTTAATCATGCCGGACGCATCTACCCGGCTGGCTGCCCTGAGAACAGGAAAAGTTGACCATATGACTAACCTTAACTGGGAAGACGGGGCTGACATGATAAAGAGGCGCCCTGATCTAGAGTACATCAGGTATCCCGGTGGAGCATTCTATACCGCCATGAGGACCGACAAGCCCCCGTTTGATGATATTCGGGTACGGCGGGCGCTGTTTATGGCCATTGATTTTAATACAATCGCGGAATCATTATATGGCGGTGATGCTCCTATCGTTACCTGGCCTTTAAAACCTAACAAGGAATTTATGGATGCCTATCTTACGCTTGACGAAGCCCCGGCTTCAATTCAGGAACTATATACATATAACCCCGATAAAGCGAAGCAACTCCTGGCAGATGCCGGATACCCCGATGGATTCAAGACCACAGTAGTTCTGGAGGCTCCCCGCGCTGACTATATGTCAGTCATCAAAGATATGTGGTCTCGGGTAGGCATTGAATTGAGTCTTAATGTCGTCGAGCGAGGAGCTTTCAGGGGAATTTCAGCTTCCAGGGATTATGAAGGCCTTAATCATGGCTTTGCTGCCGGAGCGGAGGGCGCTTTATACCAGGCTATCCGTATGAGGGGAAATGGAGTAACCAATCAGAGTTATATTGACGACCCCTTCGTTCATGAGTCTGCTGAGGCAATGCAAAAAATACTCATAACGGACTTGGATGAGGCTAACCGAATATATAAGAAGCTGATGGAATATGCGCTTGATCAGGCGTGGATGATTCCAAGTCCACAGGATGAACCATACACCTTCTGGTGGCCTTGGGTAAAGAACTATAGCGGTGAATCAAGTATTGGCTATTATAACAGTCAAAGCTGGGCACAGTTTATATGGCTTGATTTGGACCAGAAGAAAGAGATGGGATACTAGCCTGGCCGCTATCGTTTAGTGTTGATATTTTCGGCCGGTAACCTCGGTTACCGGCCGAAATTTGTTTTCTCAAACAGATAACCACTTGGATTTGGTATCAGATAAAGCATATAATGTGACCCACTGAACTATTGTTAAGCAGGAACCGGAGGTATTGCATGGCAGAAATGACAGGAGCTGAAGTTTTGGTAAACTCACTCGTCCAAAAGGGCGCGGACGTAATATTTGGTATTCCCGGTATACAGATTATGGAATTGGTTGACACGGTGTCCCGCACCGAAGAGATTAGATGGATAAGCCCCCGCCATGAGCAAACCACGGCTTATATGGCCTTCGGCTACTCCCGGACGACCGGCAAAACCGGGGTAGCGATGGTAGTACCCGGCCCCGGCGCTCTTAATGCTTCCGCAGCGATAGGCACCGCCTACGCCGCGTCAACGCCTCTGTTGCTAATCGCCGGGCAAATAAACAGAAACGGTTTATATAAAAACCGGGGAGTGCTCCATGAAGTGACGGAGCAGTTGGACGTGTTTCGGCCAATTACCAAGTTCTGCCACCGGGCTATGAAAACGGAAGAACTGCCGGAGTTGCTGGAAAAAGCGTTTTTTGAAACGGAAAGCGGCCGGCCCCGCCCGGTTGAAATTGAAATACCCTGGGACCTCTGGAAAGAAAAGGCGGATATAGAATTAAAAACCGAAAAACGTGAACCGGCTCAAACGTTAGATGTAAAGCAGATTATGCAGGCGGCCGGGCTGCTGGCCAATGCTCATCATCCAGTGATTTGGGCGGGTGGCGGTGTGATTACATCCGATGCCTCAACGGAACTCACGTCGCTGGCTGAAAAAATAAAAGCTCCTGTGGTTATGACCCCCGAAGGGAAGGGAGCTATTTCCGGGAATAATATCCTTGATGGTGGGGTTGCTAATTTTGCCTCCAATCCGATATTAAGGGAGGCTGATGTTTTATTATGCGTTGGAAGCCGGTTTGTCATGGGGCCGATGAGTTCCGGGGTTCCCTCAGGCACAAAGGTAATACAAATTGACGCGGACACGGAAGAACTCGGCAGGAATCACAAACCGGAAATAGGGATAATTGCTGATGCCCGAGAAGCATTATCATCAATCCTTGACGAATTAAAGGAATCAGGCAACAGCCTATGGGATGGAAACGCGATAAATGCTATCAAAGACAAAATTAGATCCAAACAAAGGGAAGTGATTCCAATACAAATGGACATCATTCAGGATATCCGGGATGCTCTTCCGGGTGAAAGCATTCTTATCCCCGGAGTAACCAACCTTGGCTATTGGCTTCCTGCGCTTTATCCGGTACTGAAGCCGAGGACGTTTTTGACTTCATCATACTTTGGTACCTTAGGGTATGCCTTCCCGACCGCTCTCGGTGCAAAAATAGGCAATCCGGATAAGCCGGTTGTCGCCGTGTGCGGAGATGGCGGCTTTTTGTTTGCTTCCGGAGAACTGGCAACGGCCGTTCAGGAAGGTATTAACGTTATCGTTATAGTATTTGTTGACAATGCCTACGGGGCCTGCCTTAGTTTTCAACGGAGAGATTATGATAACCGGGCTGAAGGAACGCGGCTGAAAAACCCTGATTTCGCCGCACTGGCAAATTCATACGGGGCCAAAGGCGTAAAGCTGGCCCATCACAGTGAATTAAAGGCGGCCCTCCAGGCAGCGCTCAATGAAAATACCCCGGTGCTGATAGAAGTACCTCAGCCTGATTTGCCGTTTCCTTGGGAAGTTTCTCTAGCTGTCTAGGTACGAAATAATCGATAGCCTGAAAATATTGGAGAATATGGATAAACAGTATTAAGCTACCGCAATTAGGATGGCACGGAACTTGCGAACTGGAGCTGTCTTTACCGGACAGCGGGCAAGTGGAAATGTGCAATATGGCCGGGTACGACTGTCCGGCCATGAAACCGGTAGAGATAAAAGCCGCCATTGCCAACACCATTGGTATGGCACCTCTCAGGGAAGTGGCTAAAGGGAAAAAAGAGGTTGTTATTATTTTTGATGATATGTCCCGTATCATCAGGGCGGCCAAGATAGTGCCCTCTGTTCTTGAAGAACTGGCAGAAGCGGGCATAGCAGATAAAAATATCAGGTTTATTTGTGCCCAGGGTTGTCATGGAGCGCTGGACAGGATGGATTTTGTTAAGAAACTGGGCCAGGAAACGCTGACCAGATTTCCTGCGTTTAATCACAATGCTTTCGGCAATTTGCACTTATGTCGGTAAAACCACAACTTTTGGCACTGATGTGTACGCCAATGAAGAGGTTATGAAGTGCGACCTCAAGATTTCCATTAGCTCTGTGGTGCCTCATCCGATGAACGGGTTTGGTGGCGCGGGCAAGATTATCCTACCTGGGGTAACTTCTTTTGAAACTACAGCCCAAAACCATCAATCACACAATGAAAGTATGAAAGAGCACCAGGACAGACCGGTTGCAGGAATGGGAGTTTTTGATGATAATCCCTTGCGTTTTGATATTGAGGAAGCGGCTACATTGGCCGGTCTGGGCTTCACAATAAACTGCATCATTAATTTGTGGGGAGAAACAGTTGCTTTGTACGCGGGGGCATTAAAACCATCGTATGCGGCCGCGGTCAAGGAAGCCAAGGCCAACTACCTGACGCCCAAAACAGAAGTGAAAAATGTTGCCATCTCGATTGGTTTCAGCAAGAGTAATGAAGCATTTATCGGGGCCAGCATTGCCTACCGTACAGTGAGTCATGAAAATAGCGATGTAGTAATTATTGCTAATAATCCGGAAGGCCTGGTTACCCACTACCTGCTGGGTCCATTTGGCACGACAGGCAAACCTTCAAGAATTCCGGACTTTGTTAATCACCTGATTGTCTACTCCGAATACCCCGATTTCGCTGGCCGGGGCTGGTTTGGGGATTCAGATAAACTCCTTTTCCTGCACATGTGGGACGACGTGATTCAGGTTCTCCCGCAATCTCACGGGGTGGATACTATAGTAGCCGTATATCCCAATTCTGAAATTCAGTATTGGGACGCCTGAGTTATCCCCCGCAATTCATTAGTTATTAAAATACCTGAAGGTTAATACTCTTTATAAAAAGGTCCGCTCACTCACAGGCATGAGCCTCAGGCGTAAAACGTTAACCTAAAAAAGGAACAATTATTCACTAAGTATTCACAAAACCGGGATGATATTGATGAGGGGGGAGAGAAAAGGCTTGCCCCTTAATTTAGATATGCTTTTTGTCAGTTTAACTTCAAGGTTTTCTGCCCTGAAACTCGCCGGCTGCGGAGCTGGCCGCATCCACTATCAATGTCAAGCCCCCTTTTCTGGCGCAGGGTACAATTTATCTTCAACCTTTTCAGTTCATTTTCAAATTCCACTACCGTAGCATAAGCAGGAGGATAATAGTCCCTGTTTTCCGTCCGGTTGGCCATTATCAGGTTTACATGGCAATTCATCCCCCGGATAAGATGGGCCAGCGAACGTGCGTCCTTCAATGAGTCATTAATACCGCTGAACAAAGCGTACTCAAAGGTTACCCGCCGGTTTGTAGCCTCAATATAGTCTTTACAAGCTTGGATAAGTTCTGCCAGGGGATATTTTTTGTTTATGGGGACCAGTCTGTCTCTAACAGAGTCAATGCTCGAGTGCAAAGAAACGGCTAGGCTAATCTGAATTTTTTCCTGACTAAGACGCTTTATCTGAGGCACCAATCCTGAAGTGGAGATAACCATATTACGGGCGCCCAGACCGAAACCGCGGGGAGAATTAAGTGTCTCCACCGCCTCCCACAGGGCGTCATAATTTACCAGAGGCTCTCCCATACCCATAAAGACCAGATTGGTAATTAAGCGCCGGTCAGCTTCATTTTTAATCACTTCTTCCCATTCCTGTTCTTTCAGCTTTCGCGCGTAGTAAAGCACCTGATCAACTATCTCGCCAGTAGTCAGGTTACGCTTAAAACCCTGCCGTCCGGTAGCACAGAAGTGACAGCCTACGGCACACCCGACCTGAGTTGAGAGGCAAACAGTATAGCGCGTTTTACCCTGGGGAGAAAGGTAAGACATAAGGGTGGACTCTATAGTCAGGGCATCTTTAAGAGAAAACAGGGTTTTGACGGTACCGTCAGAACTCACATTCTCTTCAGCCGGGGACAAGGTGCAGATATTTACCGTTTCAGAGAGTTTTTGACGAAAAGGGAGAGGAAGGTCCGTCATCTCTTCAAAGGAGATGGCGAATTGTTGAAAAACCCGGTGTTGAAGCTGTTTTGCCCTGTACTCCGGTTCGCCCAGAGAGACGGTGAGTTCCCTTAGCTGAGTATCGTCCAGTTCAGTTAGGTATACAACTTCCGCCATCTGCTGCCTCGGAGAACAAATTTGTCATTACTACCCCTTCAGTATAACAGCTATCGGGTATTTGCCATGTTTATGAGCCTGTAAATTAACCCGGTGGGTCGGTATCGTTTCTATGCCATGAAGCTTGAAGCTATTGGCTTGCCAACAAGCAAAAAGGAATGTTTTTTACCACTCAACTAGACATTCTCGTTGTGCCGGTGGTTAAATGAAAAATCGGTGTATTGACCTTGCGGACAA
>JAZFUA010000125.1:0-2553 GCA_036446975.1 Dehalococcoidales bacterium | reverse complement strand
TTTCTCATATTCTGCCGGAACATATATCAGCTCGGTACGCACAAAATCGAATCTTCTTGGAGGTAGCCATCTAAAGGCATTTCCAGTAAAAAAGTGGCTGGCAAACTGAGGCAGCCTTCTTCTGGCCAGCTCGATGAGTTTTGGGGAAATATCCAGCCCGTAAGGGTCAATCTTTATCCCCCGCTCTGCTGTCCACCTGGTACAGCACTCCAGCAGATAGCCGTTGGCACAGCCGATATCCAGGAAAGAACCCGGTTTATCAATGCAATCGGCCACCGGTTTCCTCAGGGAAACCCACCTGTTTTCCGGTCCGGACATACCCGATTGTTTCCAGGGCTCTTCGGCAGCCAGGTAGGCGGTCTCAAGTACTTCTCTTATATTCTCAAACCAGCTGTTAAGCTCTTCAGATTTCACAGTTGTTTTACGCCTTGATCGTATGATTATAGCATGATTCCATCCATATCGGTTTGACACTAATGGTAGCGACTGTTATACACTTCATTATCATACTTAGGAGCAAAGATGAAGACTGAATACGGTGAAATAACTGGTCAGACCATTGATGAGTTAGTAGCTCTGCTGGGGCGGGATAATATTTATACCGATAAAGGCGAGATGGAGGCTTATTCCCGTGATGAATCGCCCCGGGCTGAAGCTTATCTGCCACAAGTGGTGGTAAAGCCCAGAGACACCGCTTCGGTGGCGAAATTGATGGCTTTTGCCACTGAAAAAAGAATTCCGGTAACGCCCAGGGGTGCGGGCACCGGGCTGAATGGCGGTTGCCAGCCTCTTTACGGCGGTATTCTGCTCTCAATGGAGCGAATGAACCGGATTCTTGAGATTAACAGGGATAATTTCACGGCTACCGTCGAGCCGGGGGTTACCCTGGCCGACCTGACTGCTGAAGTGGAGTTACAGGAGCTCTACTATCCGCTGCATCCGGGAGAAATGAGCGCTTCAATTGGCGGAAATGTGTCTACCAATGCCGGAGGAATGAACGCCGTTAAATACGGAGTAACCAGACAGAATATTCTGGGACTGGAGGTGGTGCTACCCGGTGGGGAAATTATCAGCACTGGAGGGGAGTTTGTAAAGTGCTCCACCGGCTATGACCTGACCCAGCTTATTATTGGATCTGAAGGCACCCTGGCCGTGGTAACCAAAATTATTCTGAAACTGACTACCAAGCCGGTAAAAAGGGAGGTGCTCTTTGCCCCCTTCCCCGATTTACAGAGCGCTATTGATACCGTCCCGGACATACTGCGACTCAAAATAACCCCGATAGGTATAGAGTTTATAGAGAGGAGCATCATTGAGATTGTCGAGAAATTCCTGGATATAGAGATACCCTATCACCAGTATGATGCCTTTTTGATGGTGATAATAGAGGGGGAATCAGAGGACGAAGTTTACGAATATTGTTCTAGCCTTGAGGAGATTTGCAAGCAACACGGAGCTATTGAAGCGATGGTTCCCGGCAGCGAGCGGGCCAGGAAGAGACTTTTGGATACCCGGGAGAAATTCTACTCCGCCTTAAAGAAGTATGCCCCCCTGGAGCTGATTGATGTGGTCGTTCCCCGCAGTAAAATAGCCGGCTTTGTTAAAAAGGTAAAAGAAATATCCCGGCAGCACGGCATTCCCGTGATAGCCTTCGGGCATGCCGGAGATGGTAATGTGCACCTCCACCCTGTCTGCCTGGATATGAGCCAAGAAGAGTGGAATGAAAAACTTCCTGACCTGATAAGTGATATCTACCGGGCCGGTGTTGCCATCGGTGGGGCCATATCGGGAGAGCATGGCATCGGCCTGGCCAAGAAGGAATACCTGCCTTTACAGATGAATACTACCCTCCTGAACCTGATGAAAAATGTAAAGCTGGCTTTCGACCCGGATAATATCCTTAATCCGGGGAAGATATTTGATATTTAGCAACATTTTAAATGTCATTCTGGAGCCCCGACTTGTCGGGACGAAGAATCTCAGGGTGGGGAGGGTATCATAAGATACAACAACGTACCCTGGGAAGAGAAAGAAACAAATGATAACCGGTCTCAGGATGTTCAACGGAGAAGAATACAGTTTTGGCACCCAAATGCAGGAGCTTGATTGTTTTTGCTGTGGTTACTGCTGTGTAGGTTATAATCCCAGGGTGAACGATGAAGAAATTGCTATAATGGCCAGGTATCTCAAGATAGGCCCAGATGAATTTAAGAGCCGCTATATTCAGGAGACGCTGGTAGGCTCCTTGGTGCGCCAGACAGAGACCGGCTGCGTCTTCCTTAGCACTGACAAGGACTCGGCTAAAGCCTATTGCGGAATACATCCTGCCCGCCCGACTTCCTGCCGGGACTGGATTCCCAGCCTGTGGCGCCGTGAATGCTGTGAGGGGCTGGCTATACTTCAAAAAAGCGATAGTCTGCTGAAGATTAACCAGGTGTATGAAAATGATCATCAGAGAGAAAAATTCTGTGCCTCTTTAAGACAAAATAGCAAGAGGTGACTTAATCTATTATGAGCATAATACACATTGAAGAACTCCAGGAATCAGATTTA
>JAZFUA010000124.1:0-4385 GCA_036446975.1 Dehalococcoidales bacterium | reverse complement strand
CCGGCGTCGTTTATCAGCAAATGTTACCAATAAACCGGGGGTCATGTCCATAGCCGGAGGCAGGGACATAGAACCAACATACCGGGTTTAGTCAATAATCCCTTCACTTGCCATCTCGGTAATTTCTTCATCCGTCAGACCCGCCAGTTCTTTGAACACATAATCATTATGTTCTCCTAATGTGGGCGATGGCAGTAATTCACACTCTGCCTTTGATAGCAGAAAGTGAATACCCGGCGGGGCAAGGAATGTTCCCTCTCCTCCTGAACGGTCAACCTCCCAAAGGAAATGGCGGTGCTTCAATTGAGGGTCTCGTTGCGCCTGGTCTTCAGCATTTTCCACCATCCCGGCTGCCACACCGGCCTCCTGCATCAGGGTCATCACCGTTACCGGCGTGTGGTTAGTTGTCCATTCGTTTACCAGCCCGTCAAGCTCCTGCTCGTTTTCTTTTCTTGCCGGCAGGGTGGCAAACCTGGGGTCTTCAGCCAGTGCCGGATTGCCGATAACCTGGCAGAAACTCTTCCATTCCTCATCAGTGAATACTGAAATGGCGCACCACTTGTCTTCGCCAATGCAACGATAGGCGTTATGGGGAGCCGCATAAGGGTATTTATTGCCTTCCCTGCCGGCAACCCGCTTGTTTACAACATAGTCAAGGATAAGGGGGGCCATAAATTGAACCCCGGTTTCATTCTGGGACATGTCCAGAAACTGCCCTTTACCCGTCCGGCGCCGGTAGTCAAGGGCAGCCAGAAGAGCGATAACATTATAAGGGGGAGCAATGTTATCAGTGTAGGCGGCTATCCAGGCCGGATCACGGTCAGGCCAGCCATAAATTTGATTAAAGCCGGACAAGGCTGACAATTTGTGCCCCGAAGCGCCGTGATTGGCGTAGGGTCCCGTCTGCCCCTGCATACAGGTACTGAGCATAATGATATCAGGCTTGATTTTCTTCAGGTCTTCATAGCCCAGTCCCTTCCTTATCAGCGAGTGCCCGGCCAGGTTTTCCACGAAGATATCGGCAGTGGCAATTATCCGTCTGGCTACTTCCAGTCCTTTGGGATTAGCAAAGTTCAGACTGACACTGAGTTTATTGGTAGCTTTAGCATTCCCGCCACCCATTCCGGGAGCACCACCTCCACCGGTCATTTGACTCCTGGTCTCTATTTTAATCACCTCGGCTCCAAGGTTGGAAAAAGCCTGGGTCGTCAGAGGGCCCGTCTGATACACAGTTACTTCGACAATCCTGATACCCTCAAAAAGTTTCTTCGTCATCTTCTCTCCTTTTCTCATTGAGCTACTTTAAATAACCCCGTCTTGCTTTAATATAACCAGCTTCTCATTTGAGATGCCTAACTCCTGCTCGTAAATCTCCTGGTTATGCTCACCGATAAGCGGTGCCCGGCGTGATATTCTGAGAGGTGCCTCTGTAAGGCCGGCAAAAGCACCGGGATAGGTAATATTGACGCCTAACTCAGGATGCTCCACTTCTACCCAGAACCCCCTGGCAATAAGCTGGGGATTCTCAAGCATGTCAGGTGTGGTCATTACCGGATAGAGCATAACCTCGTGCTTTACGGCTCCTTCCAGAAGCTCGGCTTTAGTGTGTGCCATGAAAAACCTGGCCGTCGGTTCTTCCAGGCGGTCCATTTCCTCCTGGGGTATCCGGGCAAAATCAGACCTTTCCCAATCATATTCCTTCAAGAAATCATCGGCCATCCCTTCGCTAGCCATCCACTTGATAAGGGGCCGACTGGGCCCAAGCCGGGATGCGCCTCCATGAGACCATGATACCCAGCCATCTTTACAGGGCCACAGCCGTGTTGAGGTATGGCCGGCACCCGGTTGTCCTTCTCCTCGTTTAGCGGGAGGCCGTTCACTATTCCAGGTAGGGTTGTGGTGGATGCTAGTGTGAACAGCCGCCTCCTGAATAGAGACATCAACTTGCTGTCCTTCACCCGTGCTCCAACGCTGGTAGAGAGCCGTCAATGCTCCCATAGCCCCATCAGAACCGGCATGCAGGTAGGCCTGGGAATGGTGACTTATCCGGAGCGGCGGACGGTCAACATCACCATAGGGGGCCATATCCCCGCCCATTGCCCAGGCCACAATATCAGAGGTCTTCCAGTCTTTATAAGGTCCCGTCTGCCCAAAGGGAGTTATGGAAACCATAATCACTTCGGGATTAATCTTTTCTAAAGCCGGATATCCCAGGCCAAGTTTGTCCAGGTATCCCCGCGAAAAGGACTCTACTACAAAGTCAGCGCTCTTTATCAGTTTCTTGAAGATTTTCTGGCCTTCGTCTGTCTCGATATTTAGGGTTATACCCCGCTTGCTGGTATTAAGGGCAAACCAGAAGAGGCTCTTTTCCGGGTCAGGCTCATCCTGATAAAAAGGCCCTATACTCCGAGTCGCATCGCCACCCGGTTTTTCTATTTTGATGACATCTGCTCCAAGGTCTCCCAGTATCTTGCCACAGAGCAGACCCTTCTCATCGGTCAGGTCTAAAACCCGGTAGGGACTGAGCATACCTTCCGTCTTCTCGGCCATACTTTAACCCCCTTTATAAAAACACCTTTTAGTTTTGTGGATGAGTAGATTTATATCACTTTTTGTGAGGGTTGTCAAACCAAAATTAATTGAGTCCTGTTAATTTTTGGTGGGTGACCTCATTACCTGCTCAAGCATTGATTTTATATAATTTCGTTAAACCTCACCTAAATCGAAAGGATAGGTTTCCCACAATGATAAGCCCAACCAGATGCAAACAGAACCCTTAATTAAGCGCCAGTATTAAAAAAGCACGGGAAGCAGATCTGCTTCCCGTGCCGGTTAGCTTTTAAACAAAAGGTTAGAAATTTATTATTCTTACAGGATAACTCCCTGCTCTTTAAGCTGGCTTATCCCTTCCCAGTCATATCCCAGTTCAAGGAGAACCTCCTCGGTATTCTGCCCAATCTCGGGGGCGGGCCCCCTTACCGTAGCCGGATTCTGAATGAACTTAACCGGGCTGGCTATAACCGGCACAGGCCCGTCAGGATGATGCAGGTCAACGAATAAGTCATTAGCCAGGGCTTGAGGGTCCTGGATTATTTCTTTAGGACTCTGTACCCGGGCATAGATTAAATTATTTTCCCGGAAGCGTTCCTCCCATTCGTCTATTGTTCTGGTAGCAAATAGTTCATCCAGAAGCTGAATCAGTTCCACATTATTCTGTCGCCTCGCTTCCATACTGTTGAAGCGGGGATCATTCTCCCATTCCAGTCTCTCCATAGCTTTACAGAAGGGCCCCCAGTAGGGGTCGGGACGGAGCATTCCCACGCAAATCCAGCGGTCATCGCCGGTGCGGTAAGATGACCATAATGGATTTGCCACCCGGGTACGGTCATCTCTGGGCAGCTGTTGGGCCACCAGAGCCACCTGGATTTCACCGGCCAGAGTCCAGACCGCGGAGTGAAAGAGTGAAACCTCCAGCTTCTGTCCTTCACCCGTTTTTTCCCGGTGGTAAAGGGCGGCCAGAACACCGGCAACTATATGGGGTGCCACCGTCCGGTCCATCATACCGGCCCGCTGGGTAGGTGGAGTATCCCCTTTTTCACCTATTGAATACTGAAATCCGGCTCTGGCCCAGGCCGATACCCGGTCATAGCCGGGGCCATCTTTATCCGGGCCTTTTGTCCCATAGGCATTAAGAAAAGCATAAATAATCCTGGGATTAACCTGGCTTATTGTATCGTAATCTGCCTTGAGATTATAAAGAGCTTTTTCCTCGTTATTGGTCAAGAAGAGATCAGCTTCCTTAACCATCTTGTAGAGGACTTCTCTACCCTGATCTTTCTTCAGGTCAAGGGCTACACTCTTCTTGTTCCTGTTCAATAACTGAAACCTGGGGTTTACTTCAGCTCCATTAATATTAATATAAGCAGACGCCCCCTGGATTCTTCTCGTCCCCCGATACTGGTCACCGGTCAGGGGCTCTATTTTAATCACGTCAGCTCCCCAATCAGCCAGCCAGCATGTGGCAGCTGGAGTAGCCTCCATAAGCTCCATGGAAATTACTTTCAAACCCTCGAGTACACCCGTCATCTGATCTTCTCCTTTTTATAATTTACAATATTCTTTCGAGACAGTAAGTATAATCCAACAGCTATTCTATCACAAATTCTTTCAGACGTTTATCCTGGCTATTTTCGGAGAAAATCATGAGGAAGAACCCGGAAAGTTTCGCTGTCTGTTTACAGGCAGTTTTTTTACGCCCTGTCTTCCGCCAGAACCCGGATGAGCTGTTCCAGGCTCCGATTTCTATCAATAGTCTCGGGCGTTTCATCGCTAACCTGGTTATTGCCCACAAACCTGTAGATATCAGCCGCTCCTTCGAGTATTTT
>JAZFUA010000123.1:0-2634 GCA_036446975.1 Dehalococcoidales bacterium | reverse complement strand
TATCCCAGTCCTCTTTACTCGTCTCCCAGAACTTCTCCGGCCTCCTTCCTCCGATACCGGCACAATTTACCAGGATATCTATTCTGCCGTAATTTTCTACACAGGCAGCTATCATATTCGCGGCACCAGTGAAGTCAGCCACACTATCATGGTTGGCGATGGCTGTCCCGCCCTCCTTTTTGATTTCGGTAACAACTTCCTCTGCCGGAGCAGAGTCTGAGCCGGTGCCGTCAACCGCTCCGCCAAGATCATTCACTATCAACTTAATCCCCTGACGAGCCATAGCCAGAGCTATCTCCCTGCCCTGTCCGCGCCCGCCACCGGTAACCACGGCACATTTACCCTCTAACAGCTTAACCATTTATTACCCTCACCCCCTTTGCTTGATTGTATTCGTCCCTTCAGTTTTCAAAACCGGAATCGGTGATTTGGGGATTATTTTTAATTAATCAGTAAAAGCAGGAACAGTTTAAAACTAAATAGTTGTTGAGTCAAAAAAAGGACCTTTTTTACAGACTTTCCAATATGCTGGTTTGTAACCATCCGGGAGCTGACAGGCATAAGTAGCGAGGTCTGAATGACCGGAGGACTTTAGGGCCTGGTCAATGGCTCAAGGTATAAAAGACCGGGGAGAGTTCTTGGAGATGTTTCTCAACTTGACAGTCATCCTGATAAGATGATACTCTCCAGAACATAAAACTGAAGGAGGAAGCATATGTGGAACCAGGCCAGGACAGATGAGAACCAGGGGATGTCAGCCGAAACAATTAACTTTGCGGGCCATAACGATGATATGATAAATGCCTATTTCGTGCAACCGCAGGGATCGGGGCCTTTCCCCGGCATAGTTTTAATTCATCACATGCCCGGATGGGATGAACTTTACCGAGAATTTGCCCGTAGATTTGCACAACATGGCTATGTAGTTATCTGTCCCAACCTGTACTTCAGGTTTGGGCACGGAACCCCTGAGGAAATAGCGGCTAAAGCACGAGAGCAGGGTGGGGTCCCCGATGACAGTGTAGTGGGCGACTGCCAGGCGGCTATGGACTACTTGAAATCGCTTCCTAATTGCAATGGTAAGGTTGGTGTCATTGGTGGTTGCTCCGGCGGCCGTCATGCCTTCCTGGTAGCCTGTCGTGTGAACGGTTTCAACGCCGCGGTAGATTGCTGGGGTGGCCGGGTGATCGCCTCCAAGGAAGAACTAAAACCCCAAACCCCGGTGGCACCTATTGATTACACTATGGACCTGTCATGCCCTCTGCTGGGCCTTTTCGGCAATGATGACCGGAACCCTTCTCCTGAACAGGTTGACCAGCTTGAGGCAGAGCTCAAAAAATGTGGGAAGGACTACGAGTTTCACAGGTATGATGGGGCAGGCCATGCCTTCTGGTCCTATGACCGACCCGCCTACCGCCCCGAGCAGGCTATGGATGCCTGGGGGAAGACCCTTACTTTTTTTAGCAAGCACCTGCAGAGTTAAAAAAGTGGCCACGCCAAGCAAATAAAATGCTATTATATTCGTTAAAAACCAGGGGTTGAAAGCCATCAACTATTGGTCAGAGTTCTAAGTAAGAAATATGGAAGGCGACATGGCATCTTTACAGTATGTTATCGATAGCATCTGTGCAAATTTTACAGAGGAATCCATGTACCGGCTGATAGAGGTACGGGTTAGCCAGGGGCCATTTACGGTGGGCGAGATTCTGCCTTTGATCCAGAGTAAAGACCGCTCACTTGACCCTGGCAGCGCAAAGATGCTTGCTGAAACTGCTTTCGAAGTCCTGGCGCAACGGGGAGATATCAGGGTAGAAGGTGACCGTATCTATCCGGCGCATAAGAAATAGACTTTTCCTGCCATTCTAAACCGCATCTAAAGGTATTCTTTGGTATTGGAACTATTGAAAAATCAGATGGACAACCTTCCCGTAAATAATTAAGCCCCGAGATTTTCTCGGAGCTTTTATGTATACTACCACAATTGGCCCACAAAGTCAAGAAATTATGCCTGGACCACAAACATTTCTGGTGACAGGCTGACCATATCCGCACGATTTTAATCTCACCCGTTACGGTGTATAACTAGCCGATTTTGAGCACATCCAGAAAGGCCTCTTTGGGCACTTCCACCCGGCCGATGGACTTCATTTTCTTTTTGCCCTCTTTCTGCTTCTCCAGCAGCTTGCGTTTGCGGGTGATGTCACCACCGTAGCACTTGGCTAGAACGTCCTTACGCTTGGCCGATATATCCTCTCTGGCGACAACGCGGCTACCGACAGCTGCTTGAATCGGTATTTTGAATAGCTGACGCGGAATTACCTCCTTGAGCTTGGCCACCATCGCCTTACCAACCTGATGGGCTTTTTCCGGCATGATGATACGGCTGAAAGCATCCACCGGCACATCGTTCACCAGGACATCGAGCTTGACCAGTCCTGCTTCACGGAAACCGATAAGCTCATAGTCCAGCGAAGCGTACCCCCGGCTGCGGATTTTTATCTGGTCGTAGAAAGTGGTCAGCATGCAGCGCAGGGGCATTTCGTACTCAAGACTGACACGCTGCCCGAGCTTTCCACCGGACTGGTATTGCCCCAGGTACTCCGTGTGTTTGTAGATTCCCTCGGATTGCATGAG
>JAZFUA010000122.1:0-2566 GCA_036446975.1 Dehalococcoidales bacterium | reverse complement strand
GCAATGCTGACCCTTTACGGTGATTACGTACGTTATAGAGGGGTGGAAATTGGAATTGGCACCCTGATAAAACTGCTGGGTAATTTCGATATTTCCGAGCAGTCTGTCAGGTCAGCCGTATCAAGGATGTGCAAGGCTGGTCTACTTAAAGTAAGGCACAATGGGATGAAGAGTTATTATTCGCTAGCAGAGGAAGGCATGAGCTTGCTGGAAGAGGGAGAGCGGCGCATATTCGCCCGCCAGAGCAGCAGCTGGAATGGCTGCTGGAGTGTGGTGGTCTACTTTATCCCTGAGGAACAAAGAGGGGCCAGGGACAGCCTGCGCCAGGAACTGACCTGGCTGGGCTACGGGCCTCTGAGCACGGCTACCTGGATTTCGCCTCATGATTTGAGTAAAGAGGTTGAAAGGTTGGCGGAGAAGCTTGCAATCAGGGAATATGTGCAGATCTTTCGGGCAAAGCACCTGGGGTTTGCCAGTCCAGAGACTATTATTTCACGCTGCTGGGATCTTGACCGCATCCACAAAGGATATGCCGCTTTTATTACCGAGCACCGGGCCAGACTGGATGAGCACCGGGAGCGTCTTAATAATGGCGGGGATATTGACCCAAGCGAGTTTTTTGCAGAGAGGTTCAAGCTGATTCACGAATACCGCCGGCTGCCTTACTTTGACCCTGACTTGCCGGAGGAGTTACTGCCTGACAACTGGTTGCGTTCCCAGGCAAGTGCCATGTTCCATGAGTATCACGATATTCTGACGGAAAAAGCTGAAAAGTATTTTGATTCAGTATTAAAGGCTTACCAGGCTGAGGGAGTAAAAAATGAGGTATGCGGAGACAGGGTATAACTTAGAGATTGATCTATCTCGAGGAAATATTGTCAGGGTAGCAACTGATCCAAAACTAACCGAGCTTTATCTTGGGGGGTTAGGTACTAACGCCAAGATGTTATGGGATAGGGTTCCCGCTGAAGCTGAACCCTTTTCTCCTGATAATCTATTGATATTCAGCACCGGTCTTTTACATGGCACACCCGTTCCCGGCGCGAACCGGACGGCTGTTAATACCATTTCTCCCCAGACAAACTTAATGGCCCATTCATTAATGGGCGGTTATTTCGGACCGGAACTGAAATATGCCGGTTACGATAAAATAATCATTCGCGGCCAGGCTCCCGACCTGGTTTATCTGTGGATAAACAATGACAAAGTAGAAATACGTGATGCTACTTACCTCCGGGGGAAAGGCAGTCAGGAAACTGCAACCCTTATCCGAGAAGAGTTGAAGGAAGACAAAGCCCAGGTGGCCGCTATAGGCCCGGCCGGTGAAAACAGGGTTTATATGGCTTCCATCGACAGCGGTAACTCCAGTGCCGCCCGAATGGTAGGCCCGGTTATGGGGGGTAAAAGATTAAAGGCGATAGCTGTTCGCGGAACAAAGGACGTTAATATTGCCCGACCGGCTGAACTTTTCGATATTTGCCTCCCCCTGATTAAACAAATCAATGATAGCGCGAGTGTCGGGGATTGGATGGCGGAGGATGATGATGACAGTTTCCACCATAACAATTTCGCCTGGGGCAATGCCCGCGTGCGAAGAAGGGGCTACTGGAACAAAAAAATCGAAAAGCGGTGGGCGGCTTTAAAGAAAAAACACGTGCACCGACAGACAGGTTGTTATAACTGTCCCAAGAAATGCCATTTAGTGGTTACCTCCCCGAAACGGCAAACATTTTTCTTAAAATGCTTTGCTAAAGATACCTATCATATGGCGGCTTTTCAAGAGCTGGACTTCAGTTATGACATACTTGCCGTTACTCAGGAGTACGGACTGGACTCATACTCAACGCCCCAGGTTATCGCCTTCGCAATTGAGCTTTACGAAGCGGGAATTTTGACTGATAAGGAGATGCCGGGATTTCCGTCCGAGGTCAAGGACAGATTTTTCTGGCTGGTTGAGAAAATTGTCTGGCGGGAAGGGATTGGTGATATCCTGGCCAATGGTGTTTATCATGCCGCCCGCCAGATTGGCAACGGCGCCGAAGAATACGACCATAATACCGTGAAGAAATTTGAGCAGATACCCATCAAGCTGGGCAAGCTGAACCCCCCTTATTTTCTTATGATAGCCACCGGTGAGAAGATGGCTATCACTCAGATTGAAGGGTCCTTCCCCCAGGACCCCCTCCCCACCAGGGAGGAGAGAGAAGAATTCATTAAAGACTGGGTCGCCGTTCCTGATGATAAGTTTAAAAAATATTTCCTGGAATGGGAAAAGCGTAATGAAATATCTAATGAAGTATCTTGCGCCATTACTGAATGGAATGAGATGATGCACACCATCGATGACTCCATCGGAATGTGCGGATTTTTATCATCATTCAGAGGCCAGTTTGGGGGGAGGGTTGCGTATCACATACATAATTTACCGCCTATAATCTCGCATGCCACCGGGATGGAACTTGATGAGGCCGGACTTTGGGAAATAGGCAAAAGGAACCGGAATCTGTTCAGGGCCATTAATGTAAGAA
Organism: Dehalococcoidales bacterium; assembly: GCA_036446975.1. GTDB lineage: Bacteria > Chloroflexota > Dehalococcoidia > Dehalococcoidales > UBA2162 > JAZFUA01. Next base: position 38 of record JAZFUA010000122.1, on the reverse strand, counting down.
GAGGCATGAGGAGAAAAGATGAGGCCCCTCCTGAGGAC
>JAZFUA010000121.1:0-3279 GCA_036446975.1 Dehalococcoidales bacterium | reverse complement strand
GGGCGACGACCAATGTTACTACCGTCCACTACGGCACTACCTGGGATGATACCACTCTTTTAGAGGAAATAAAGCAGACCAGTCACGAACTGGAGAGGAGGGATGCCCTCAAGCGTTACTTCCGCTACGACTGGCAGGAGGTGGCTAAATATAACCCGGACTATCTGGCCTATGTTGAGGGGGAGAGGCAGCGTCTGGGAGAGAACCACCCTCTTTTCCTGACCCAGTACTGTCTGCTGCCTATCCGCGGGGGTGGTGGCTTCCTTTCTGCTCAGCAGAGGGCCCAGCTCCAGGGAGAGCATACCAGGAACAACCAGCCGGAGCCAGGTAAAATCTATATTGCCGGGATTGACCTGGCCGGGGAGGCTGAAGAAGAGGAAGGGGCCAGGCTGAGAGCCATCAAGCCGCGCCAGGATTCCACGGTAGTTACCATCGGCGAGCTGGATTTTTCAACTCCTTTTAAGAAGCAGCCGGGGGTAAGAGTCGTTGAGCACTACTGGTGGACGGGCAGGAAACATACCGAGCTATACTCGCAAATGGTTGACATAATTAAGAATCTCTGGCACTGCCGCCGGGTGGTGGTCGATGCTACCGGAATTGGCCAACCGGTCAGCTCCTTTCTCAGGCAGGCGCTGGGTTCGCTGGTTATTCCCTTCACTTTCACCCAGCCGTCAAAATCGGAACTGGGTTTTGAGCTGCTGGCGGCTGTCAATTCAGGCAGGCTGAAAATGTACCGGGGAGATGGCTCCGCCGAGTACCGGCAATTCTGGTCTGAGATGGAGAAGGCGAGGAGCCATTACCGGCCCAGCCAGACGATGAATTTCTATGTCGACCCGGCCCAGGGACACGACGATTTTCTTATAAGTTTAGCGTTATTGGTTAAAGCGGCCGGGGGATACCGCTCCAGGGTGGGGAGGGGGAGAAGCGTTTGACACTGCCCTGCCTCTAGCTATAATATGAGCTTGCCGAAGTCTGTTAATCAGGAGCTTATGTTATGGCGGAAACAAAGAAAGTAGCCGTTATCGGTTTCGGGACAATCGGCTATGGCGTGGTTGACCTGCTTTATCACCGGGGCATTGCCGGTCTGGAACTGGCCCGGGTAGTTGACATCGATATTGAGACGGAGCGACCCGTCAAGGTACCCCGGGAATACCTCTCCACGGACTGGCGGGAGGTGGTCAATGACCCTGAAATCGACTTCGTGGTTGAGTTGATAGGCGGTATCGAGCCGGCAAAAAGTATTCTGTCTGAAGCTCTCCGGCAGGGTAAGGATGTGGTTACCGCCAACAAGAAACTGCTGGCCCAGGATGGAGAGAGCCTTTTCCCACTGGCTTCAGGCCTGAATCGGCGTATCGGTTTCAGGGCCAGTTTCGTAGGCGGCCACCAGCTGATTCATGAGCTGGGCCAGGCGGGCACGGCAGCTAAAAATTTCAAAAGGATTTATGCCATTCTCAATGGCACCTCAAACTATATACTCTCTTCAATGTCCCGGGAAGGCAAAGGGTTCGATGAAGCCCTGCGCGGCGCCCAGGAAAAGGGCTATGCCGAGAGCGACCCTTCGGACGATATTGACGGTAAGGATACCGAAAATAAGGTCCGCATCCTGCTGGGGCTAATCAGTAATTCATATCGAGCGGTCGGGCCTTTTCCTGTCGAAGGGATTAGAGATGTTTCTCTTCAGGATATCCGGTATGCTGGTGAATTGGGCTATGCTCTTAAACTGGTAGGGGTGATTGAACAGAAGGATGGTGTTTTCAATGTGGCCGTTCACCCGGCGCTGGTGCCGGCTCTTTCCCTGCTCGGCTCCCTGCAGGGTGCCTATAACGGCACGGAAATAGAGGATGAACTGGGCACTATCACAGGTCTGGTGGCTCCGGGGGCGGGTACCTATCCCACCGCTGATGCGGTCATTAAAGACCTGCTGGATATAGCCGAAGGCAGGACACTGCCGATGCCGGATTCGGCAGCGATATTAACCCTGGGCGACGCCGGGGCTGTTGAAAGGCGTTTCTACCTGAGGTTCAGTATCATTGACCAGGCCGGTGTGCTGGCCCAGATTACTGATATTTTCTGGAAATATAATATCAGCATCTCAGCAGTTATCCAGAAGGAATCAACCTCAAAAGATTTCGTGCCGCTGGTGATAACGACACACCAGGCCAGAGAAGCAGACCTGCAGGCGGCGATAGAGAAGGTTGACAAACTGGAAGTAGTTAAGGCCAAGACCCGAATTATCCGCCTGCTCAACGCTGACACTTAGGCGGTTAATTTCAGGCCGGGAAATCTGCGATTTATCAAGGAGTAGTCCTTCGATTATTTATTGATCTCACCCCCTTTATTCCCCTTTTAAAGATGATTGTTGCGGGGGTATGAGGTTTGGAGCTTCCCAGGCGACCTTTCTCTTTCGTCTCTTTTTCCCTGGCCTGTTGTTAACCTTGCCCGGGCCTTCATTGAGCGATTCCCCGGGCTGGAGCGGTTTTGAGAAATATGACTTCCCCATTTCACGACCACTGACGGCCAGCAGATGTGGATTGGCTAGTATCTCAGTAGTTTTTTGGATTGATAATATTGTGGCCATTAATTATGACCTCCCGATTGAATATTTCATCATTGACCTCTGTATTAGTTATTACGAAAAGAATACCGATTTTGTTACATGGAGATAACCCCTATTTTCCGTCAAACCGAAAATAACAGATATTTTCTACCTTTTGGATTTCGCGTGTACCATATCAACTGCAGGATGCCTTTTGGAAATGGATGACGCAGTCTTTGAATCGTCCAGGAGAAATTCTGATGCAAGATAGTATCGGTCGAGGTCCGGGTGGCGGGATGTCAGGCGTACCGCCAGCTAGGCCAATTTTGTTATTGCCGGGATACCTAACCTGATTATCCTTGCCTGGATAGCTAAAAATCTCCATTGAGTATCTACTTGCTAATGATATTGGAGCATGAATACAATGAATGATGAGAAATCAGAAAAACTTGAACAACCAGAACAAATGGCTGACTTCTTCAATAAGAGAGCTGAGGGGTATGAACCTGAGTCAGGGTGTCAACCCAATAAAAAAGGTTCTTTTTCAACCAGTCAGCTCACAATTTCGTCGGTTCAAAGGTAGGATAAAGAGCTGTTGCTTCTATTACTGGGATTCCACCGCCTTATTTCGGATTTTCGACAGCAAAGACCACAGTTCATCTCTTTCCCGCTTGGTTAAAGCCGACATTATATCAGGGATAGATTTTCGACTTGAGAAGTTTTGGTATGCCTCGTAACCCTTC
>JAZFUA010000120.1:0-2887 GCA_036446975.1 Dehalococcoidales bacterium | reverse complement strand
TCCTGTTAAGATATTTTTTGCAGCTTAATTCACTTCCAGGAAGAATTGGGGGGAAAGGCTACTTCCACTAGCATCCGCGTTGGTAGAATAGAAGGCGCCGCCGTCGATGCCGACCATGTAGTTCGCGTAACCGGGCAGGGCGAAACTTACCTGGCCATTTTTCATGGAGAGGATGGCATCAGAGATAATGCTGCCATCACTACCTGAGGCCTTCTCCCATTCACCGTTGTTCTGGACATAGACGCCGACTTTGAGGATGAGGTACGAGTAGTGACTGATGAGTTCCTGGGGATTGGTGAGATAGAGGGTGGCCACAATATCGGCTGAGTTACCTGACGCGTCAATGTAGAACAGCTCTCCAGATTCGACACTGCCGATGGCTTTACTGAATACGGTTAAGGCTGGTTTTGCTGATTCGTCGGCTATCGCTATCTGAATTCCGTCCTGGCCGCCGGCATCATCGAAAGCGTAGGCTACCGGCCAGGGGATGAGGAGGAGGAAGGCGAAATATGGGAATAATCGTTTTAGCCATTTGTTTCTCATTTTGGTTGCCTCCTTGGTTTTTGTACCTGGTTTCAGGATAGGACCAAGGCGCGAAACAAACGCTAAAGATGTATCCGGTATTTCTAAACATTTGATAAACGTTTTTCGGGCAATAAAAAAGGGTACCCCACAGGGATACCCTTACTCTGAGCTTGTTTATATTATTAAATAATCGGGCTACGTCCTGTCCGTAAACTGATGTCCGGTGTCAGGCACGGTGGTGTCTCTTACACCGCAGGAATAATCTTTTTACTTTATATTAATCGCTATCTTTCTTTTTTTGGCTTTTTCTTTCTTTTGGTCTTATGGTTTTCAAGGGGTAACGAAAAGGAAAAGGTGCTCCCCTGGCCCTCCTGGCTTTTTACCCAGATATGTCCGCCGTGGAGGGCAATAAGTTCCTTGGAGAGGCTCAATCCCAGTCCCAGTCCGCCATTACCGGTTTTTTCCTCACCCTGCTGATAGTAGGGTTCAAATATCCAGCGCTGGTCTTCCGGATTTATACCGCGCCCGGTATCCTGAACTTCGACTACAATGCGGCCGTTATCTTCTCCAGCCCTCAAGACAATCTTTCCGCCCTCAGGAGTGAATTTAAGTGCGTTGTTAATAAGATTGAGAATTACTTGTCGCAGGCGGTCTTCATCCGCGCATACCGTTGGCAGAGACGGTGGCAATTCCGTATCTAAAGACAGACCATTACGTTTAACCACCGGCAGCATGCTGCCGGCAATCTCTTGAAGAAGTGGCGTTAAGTCGACGGAGGTTGAATCCAGTCGAAGCATTCCTACTTCACCTCTTGCCAGGTCAAGAAGTTCATCAATTCTCGTGTTCAGATTGTAAGCGCCTTTATTTATAATTCTGGCTAAATTCAGCGCTGTCTCATCTTCGACTTCTTCCAGTAACAGCTCACTTGCGGTCACTACCGGAGTAAGCGGAGTTTTAATCTCATGCACCAGGGCCCTGGTGAATTCAACCCTCTTGTTAATTTCTTTCTGGAGCTCCTGTCTCAAGTCTTTCTCCCCGGCGTAAAGTTTTTGCAGCTCAATTTCAGACCGCTGCAATGCGCCCAGCATTCCATTAATGGTGCCTGCCACCTGGGATAATTCATCGGCTCCCTTTGCCGGAAGCCGTACCGATGAATCGCCGCTTTCACCGATTAGGCGGATACTTTTGCTGAGCTTGGATAACCGGGAAATAACCTGTTTCTCCAGAAGTAAGACAGTGGCTACCCCAAACATAAGGCCGACGCCAACTATCGATAAAACAAGATAAGCCAGAGTGCGTTGTATCTGTGTTTGGCTATCATCGGGCATATCCGTATAACTTTGCAGCAGAATACTCTGTGAGATAAAGAATAAGATTACGATCAAACCAAGAAACATTGAACCGATGATGAGCAACGTTTTTTTACGTAGCGTCATAAGCCTGCCTTCCAAAAGTTTGATTTTATTATGCCCGTTTAATTTATGGAGGCAACCAGCGATTCTTCAACGGGTCTGTTCGTCAATGCAGTCTAGGTGGGAGTGGTATTCTTTACTCGCTGGTCACAATGAGGCCGATGAGAATCCCCAGTCCAACAGCGACGAACGTTCCGAAAGTAAAATTTCCTATAATCCAGTTGTCGCTTCCCCATTCCAGAATAAAAAGAGTAATGAAAAGACCCATTATGCCAGCGATGAGAAACACGAACCCGATTATGGCGAATACCTTATCCACATAACCCTCCCCAACAGTTGGGTGTAGACAAAGTATAAGTTCGGGCAAATGTAATGTCAACTTCTGCTGAGGTGACACCGATGGCCAGCGTTATGTGCATTATGGTCTGAAGTACAACTGCCGATAGCCGGGTACCCTTTGATATCTGTTCCACCGGGTGAGTTCAGGGAAAGCTTAGCTTGCCTTCACTACCTTGCTTTCGTCGGTAGATGACTGGCGACTCCGGAAGCATCCCGGCGGGTAGCCAGGTTTTGTGACCTCGGACGTTTCCGTTTTCGCCTCCGGGACTTCCGTCTCTTTCGTCGGGATTTCGGTTTCCTTCGTCGGCATTCCCTGTTCCATAACCTCCGCGATGCGGGACAGGACCCGGTTCTGCTCGAAGGCGCCTCGCTTGAGCTCCTGGGATGCCTCGCTCAGGCCCTGGATGGCGCCGGTGTGGCTCTTCAGGTGTTCCGCATATTCGGCGATGGCCGAAGCAAAGCTGTTCAGTGCCTGCTGGGTATATTCCATCCCTTTTTCGGTGTTTTCTACCCTCTGGGCTAACAGCTCGCTGGCGCGCTGGCTTTCATCAATTACCGGGGCGAATATGCCGCGGTGTATCTTTTGGCCGCCCCGGCCGATGTCAATGGCA
>JAZFUA010000119.1:0-3908 GCA_036446975.1 Dehalococcoidales bacterium | reverse complement strand
TAACATATGTCTATGGAATCCAGGTGGATAGGTCATAAACTAAGCGGGCTGGGCTATCGCTTGACGCCCCAACGCCTGATGATACTAAAAAGAGTGGAGGAAGCAACCAGCCATATCAGCGCTGAGGAGATATTTGCCCAGATTCGTATCCACTATCCCCAAATGAATATCTCTACGGTCTACCGCACCCTGGAGCTAATCAAGGAACTCGGTCTGGTAACTGAGACAGACCTTGGTGACGGGCGGGCTCGTTATCAATGTATGGGCAAAGGGCGTTATCACCACCACCTCGTTTGTGAGAAATGCGGAGAGATTATTGATATGGAAGAATCAGTCTTAAGTCCCCTATGGGCTGACATCCGTCAAAAACACAGTTTCAAGGTCAATATGAAGCACCTGGCTATTTTTGGCCGCTGTGAAAACTGTATCGAGCAATAATTATTGGCCTATTTTGCCCGTATTATAAACTTGTTTTAAAGAAAGAGAGGACACTACTTTTGGGCAGACCCAATATTTTAGGTAGCATTATCTTGGCGCTGACCCTGGTTTTCGGCTTGATTCTGGGCGGTTGTGCCCCGGCGGAAACCTCCCGGATTAAGGTGGTTACCACTACATCTCTGCTGACTTACATAGCGGAGCAGGTAGGTGGTGATAAAATTGAAGTGGTTAATTTTATCCTGCCAGCCCAGCACCCGGGGGACTTTGATGCTAAACCCGGCGATATTCAAAAAATGGCTGATGCTGACCTCTTTCTCTGGCATAACTGGCCGGGGGAGATTTTCGTTCCGGGACTGATTGATTCAGCCGATAATCCAGACCTGACCGTTGTCGCCGTTGATATCAAGGGTAACTGGATGACTCCGAAGGTGCAACTGGAAGCGGCCGATAAAGTGGCGGCAGCTTTGAGCCAGGTGGACAGCCGGAATAGCGATGCTTATCAGCAGGGGGCTACTGAATACAAAAAGGCTGTCTCCGCCAAAGAAGCTGAGATTGCCAAACTAACTGAGGCTAATTTTACAGATGTTAAAGTCCTGGTTTCTTTCTGGCAGGCCGGGTTCGCTGCCTGGGCCGGACTTGATGTTATCGGCACCTACGGCCCTGCTCCGCTAAACATTAATGCCACCAGAGAGCTGGTAGACAAAGGTAAAGAGGCCGGGGTAACTCTGGTTATAGACAACCTGCAAAGCGGACGGGAAGCCGGTAAGGCAATGGCCGAGGAACTCGGTGCGGAGAGAGTAATTCTTTCCAATTTCCCCGGCGGATATGAAGCCGGTGGGACCTGGGAAGAAGAGATTGACTATAACATTAACCTGATACTTGAGGCATTATCCCGGTAGCGGCTGCCAGGCAAGAGATATGGGAGGCAAATGGAAACTACAGTCATAGATATTGAAGATGCCGTAGTCTCCTATAGAGAAGATGTGGCCCTGCGGGGCGTGTCGCTCAAGATAAAATCAGGGGAGTTTGTCGGCATCATCGGACCTAACGGCTCCGGTAAGACCACCCTCCTTACCGTGATTAACGGGCTGGGTAAATTGCTCAACGGCAGGGTACGGGTGCTGGGTAAACTGCTTGCTCCGGGAAACGGTCATTCCCTGAGGAAGAAAGTTGGCTATGTGTCTCAGGTGGAGAATATAGACCCGCGGATGCCGATGAGTGTCCGCGATGTGGTGATGATAGGCCGCTACGGTATGCTGGGTTTGCTTAAAAGGCCGGGAAAGCGGGACTGGGAAATCGTCGATGAAATGCTGGAACTGGTGGGGATGACCCACCTTGCCCAACGACCGATCGGACATCTTTCCGGTGGTGAGCAACAGCGGGTAGCCATCGCTAGGTGCCTGGCCCAGGAACCGGTACTCTTTCTGCTCGATGAACCGACTGCTTCACTGGACTGGAAAGCGCAAACCGAGATTCTTAAGTTGGTGAAACAGATTCACGATGACCGCCACCTGACCACCCTATTCGTTACCCACGACCTGAGTGCTTTGCCTGTTGCCTGTGACCGGGTGGTTTTGATGAAAGACGGTCTTATCTGGGGAGCGGGCCCTCCCGATAAACTAATCACCAATGAGAACCTCAGCCGTTTATATGATATGCCCCTTTCGGCAGTAGAGGAGAGGCGTAAAGAGACCAGTCTGGCCTGATATAAGGAGTCCCTGATTTGGACCTGTCCATCTTCGGCTACCAGTTTATGCAGAACGCCATCTTATCTGCCTTCCTGGGCGGTATTGCCTGCGCTACCATCGGCGTTTTCGTGGTACTGATGCATATGCCCTTTATTGGCGTGGCTATGTCACACGCAGCTTTTGCCGGGGCCCTGCTTGGTCTCTGGTTGGGTTTTAATCCGTTGCTCGGTGCCCTGGCCTTCAGCCTGATGGCGGCAGCTGTTATCGGCCCTCTGGCTGACCGGGGGCAACTCAGCCCGGAGACATCACTCGGAGTCATCTTTTCTCTGATGCTTGGTATTGCCTTTCTCTTTATGGGACTGATGCCCGGCACCAAGTCGGAAGCCCTTGAGCTGTTGTGGGGCAGCATCCTGACCAATACCAGGGGCGACATCATCTTTCTGGCGGTGGTAACCCTGGTTGTGGTGGGCCTGGTCTTTATCTTCTACAAAGAAATCCAGGCAACTATCTTTCACCGTGGCATGGCTCTGGCCGTGGGATTACCGGCCACCCTGATTTTATATGGTATCCTCCTCCTGACCGGCGCCACCATTACGGCCACCATCCGTTCTATCGGCGGGCTGCTTATTTTCAGCCTGATTCTGAACCCGGCGGCCGCCGCCTACCAGCTCACCTACAGTCTGAAGCGGATGTTTCTGCTATCCGCTGTTTTTGGGGTTCTCTCCGGCTGGGCCGGTCTCTTCTTTTCTTACATCTTCGATATTCCCAGCGGAGCTACCATAGTCATTACCTCGTCGGCGATTTTTATATTAGCCGCCCTGTTTTCTCCCAAGAGGAAGGTAAAAGGCTGGCAGAAAAAACCGGTCTCTGAGTGATGGTATAATTAAACTCGGTGATGAAGCCGGGAGGAAAAGGATTTGTCGGAACTGGAGATTCTCGCTTTAGGGCTATTGCTGGGTGTCAGGCATGCTTTTGATGCTGACCACCTGGTGGCGGTGACGACAATAGTCAGCGAATACCGGAATCCCCTTCGCTCAATCTGGATAGGAGTTTCCTGGGGTCTGGGACACACAACTATCCTCTTCATTGCCGGAATCACAATTCTGCTGCTTAATGTGCATATACCGGAGAGACTGGCGCTTCTTTTCGAATTTCTGGTCGGTATTATGCTGATACTGCTGGGCATACAGGCCTTAATGTCGCTTCGTAAACTCCAGATGCATGTCCATTCTCACAGTCATGATGATGACCAGGCCGAATCACATGAGCACTTTCACATCCACGGCACATCTACCGAACATGCTGAACACCACTCGGGCAGGTTGGGGAATCTGATTAAATTGTTTATTGCCGGTATCACCCCCGGAGAGGGCCAGTCTAAAATGGGTAGCACCAGGAGAGCCTTAAAACCCTTCTTCCGGCTAAAGTCCTTCGCCGTGGGTATTGTGCACGGGATGGCGGGAAGTGCCGCCCTGATGCTCATCGTCCTGGCCAACATCAGGTCAACCTGGGTTGGAGTCAGCTATATCCTGATTTTTGGGCTTGGTACTGTACTGAGTATGGGCTTGATATCTATTTTAATCAGCCTGCCATTCTCTATTTCCGGTCGGATTCCCAGGCTTAACCGGGCTATACAGGCGGTTACGGGAACAGTCAGCATTTTATTTGGTCTGTTCTTAATGTATCAGGTAGGCATAAACGGGGGTTTATTTATCGGAGTGTAGGTTCGGTCAGTGAGCCTCGTTGCTATCTATGAACAAATTGCCGAAGAAGTAGAGGGCA
>JAZFUA010000118.1:0-5742 GCA_036446975.1 Dehalococcoidales bacterium | reverse complement strand
TTTACATCCTGCTGCCTGAATGGCCTGTTTGGAGTGCGGTTATTATTACTTTCCTGTATTCTGTTCTCCCGCTTTAAAGATGGCGTACTTCACCAGCGGTGGGGCGATAAGTTCATTAATAATAACCGAGGCGAGAATAGCTGTGTAAATAATGGCACCAAAAGTTGGAAAAGCTTGCGCCGCCAGAAGGCCCAGGCCGATACTGACTCCTGCTTTTGGCAGCAAAGCAAATCCAAGATATTTTTTCACTTCCTCCCCTGCGCCTGCTAAAACCGCGCCAGCCCTGGTACCCAGGTATTTACCGGTGAATCTGGTCACCGTTATGAGCAACGCAAGCACGCCCGATGTTTTAATAACACCGAGGTCAAAATGCAGCCCGGCTAAAACAAAAAACATAGCGAATACGACGTCCTCGATATCATCGATAACATTGAAAGTCTTTTCTCTAATCCCAATTTTAAGTCTGTTATAAGCAACAAAACCAATTGTCATACTGGAAAGAATCTCCGAAAAATCCAAGAGCTTGGAAACGCCGACACAGAGTAGTAGCACACCCAGGACTACAACCAGTAACAGGGATCGCTCTTTAACCAACCTGGATAAATACACAATCGTAAAACCAAAGACGATACCAATACCAACAGACCCGAGTACCTTCAAAAAGGGAATAACCAGCATTTGATAAGCGGAGAAATCGCCAAGCCCGGCAACCAGCGATGAAGCTACACGAATAGCAATTGAAAATAGGACAATGGCAATGGCATCGTCAAAGGCCACCACCGAAAGCAACGTAGTAGTTAAAGGCCCCCTGGCGCGATATTCCCTGACCAGGGCCAGAATAGCCGCCGGGGCAGTCGCACTGGCTATCGCACCGATAATAATGCCCATCGGCAGGTAGTCTTTAAGAACTGTCGCCCCCGGAAGATTCATAAAATAAGGGGCTACAAAGACGATTGCTATTACCGAAACAATGAAAGCCCCCACAGCCTGGGCAAACCCAATCACCAGGATAGTCCGGCCCATTTTGTGTATGGCCCGCAAGTGAAGCCTGCCACCAATTGAATAGGCGATAATGCCGAGGGCAATAGAGGTAAACGCGCCCAGGCTATCTACGGTCACATTGGAGAGAATATTAAATACGGATGGGCTCAGCAACACGCCGACGATGATGTAACCGGTGATCATAGGAAGTTTAATCCGGTGGGCTAGTCTGCCACCGAAAAAGCCGGCCATTATCATTATTCCGATTGCTAAAGCCAGATTCAATGCGTTTCAAACTCCTCAAAGTCAATCGTCACCCTAATGAACCGATTAAGCTAAGGTTACCGGCATTCCAGCTTCAAGAGCAGGCGACCGGTAAGCACAGCGAGTAATGCAGTCGGATGTGATTGTACTCCTTCCTCCACTGCTCAATCAATACCTCAGCTTCCCTCCCTTCTCCGATAATTCATCCCGGAGTGTAGCTCTTGAACCATGCACCCTCCCTTTTATGAGAAGTGAGGCAGAATATTAAGTATTGATATAGTTCCGTCTCAGTAACGATACGTATTTCAGTAACAAATATGAAAGCCTATAATTTTCTACGCTCATCCATTAATACTTGATTGAATAAAATTGAGCCGGGTATCAAATTGAAAAAACTCGGGGAAGCAACAAAACGAAGCGGTAAAAAAGGAACTGAACGTATAGCAAAACCATGGTTAAAATACTACGATAAAGGCGTTCCCCGGAGCATCAACTATCCAAGCACGACGCTCCAAGCTTGCCTCGAGGAAACCTCAGTTACGTATCCTGAGCGTGCTTCGATAATTTTTATGGGAAAAAAGATTACTTACAGCGCGTTGTACAGGCTGGTCGATCGATTCGCAGCATCTCTCCAGCGATTGGGTATCTCCCGGGGTGACAGAGTGGTCCTGTTTCTCCCAAATTCGCCGCAATTCGTTATCGCTTACTACGGGATTTTAAAGGCCGGTGGGGTAGTCGTACCCGCCAATCCCCTGTACACAAAAAGAGAACTACTCCATCTTCTGGAAGACTCGGAGGCCAGGACAATTATTACTCTCGATTTAAAGGTTTTTTTCGAGAAAGTAATCGCGGCGCAACAGACAGCCGGGCTGGACAATATTATAGTCGGCAGCTTGCAAGACTATTTACCCTTTCCCCAGAACATTCTATTCCCTGTAGTTAAGTACAAAGAAGTGAGTTCTCCGGATAGTAGCAACATCCTCCGGATGCGCGATTTACTGGCGGAAAAAACCCCCGTTAAATTCATCGAACCAAACGTCAAGCATGACGATGTAGCCGTGGTTCTATACACCGGGGGTACTACCGGAGTACCAAAAGGAGTCTGTCTCACCCACGATAATTTAACTGCCAACCTTTTGCAGTGTCTGCACTGGCTTCCCGATATCAAGCCCGGCAAAGAAATCTTCTTAACTGTATTGCCTGTTTTCCATGCTTTTTCAATGACTACTTCAATGAATTTGCCAATATATGTCGGAGGAACAATCATAACGGTGCCAAAGTTTGAAGTTGCCAGCCTTATTAAGACCATCAACAAGCTCCACCCCACGCTGCTAATGGGTGTGCCGGCAATATACAGCGCTATTGTCCGTCATCCCGGTTTACACCGTTATGACTTATCGTCCATTCGTTTATGCATCAGCGGGGCTGACACGCTACCTGCCAGCGTCCAGCATGAATTTGAGCAACTTACCGGTTGCAAGCTGGTCGAAGGCTATGGCATGACCGAAGCGTCACCCGCGGTAACCTGCAACCCGATTTTCGGAAAAAGGAAGGGTATCGGTTTACCGCTGCCTGATACCGTCTGCCAAATAGTTGACTTTGACAGCGGCGCTCCGGTCTCTCCCGGGCAGGACGGCGAACTAATCATTCAGGGCCCCCAAGTGATGTACGCTTATTGCGAAAATCCGGAAGAGACCGAAATCGTGCTAAAAGATGGGTGGCTCTACAGCGGAGATATAGCCCGAATGGATAAAAACGGCTATTTCGAGATGATGGGGCGGAAAAAGGACCTTATCAAGGTGGCAGGGACAGACTACCTTACTGCCTACAAGGTTTACCCCGGTGAAGTAGAAGAGGTCCTGTTAAGGCACGAGAGCGTACTGGAGGCGGCCGTAATTGGAATACCTGACCCAGTGCAAGGTGAGCGTGTAAAGGCCTACATCATCCTGCAAGCGGGTTCGAATACGACACCTGAAGAGTTGGTCGGTTTCTGTCGGCAAGACCTGGCGGAATACAAAGTACCTTCGGAAATAGTATTCGTAAATGATTTGTCCAAGAATATGCTGGGCAAGGTGTTAAGGAATGAATTGAGGTAGAAAGGTTATCACTTCAAACTTGTATGGCTACGCTTTATTGATAAATTGGGGGCTATAAGAAAAGCACAAACCGGGTACACTTTCAGGGCCGGGTTAACTAGCGTATCAGGCCTCTCTCCATTAAAACACCGGCTATGTCTGCCAGTTCAAGCTCCCTGAATTTTGTTTTTGTTGGCAGTCCACTCTCAACATCCCACCCTCGCAACGTATAATACTCGTCCTTCATTTTTTCGAACTCTTCCCTTCCCAGGATGGCCCCTTTCCTGGATACCGGTTCGCCACCCGCACCGGGAACTATGCTTTCGGGGTTGAAGAAGAATCCGCCCACCGGTTCCTGGAAAAGATAATCAAAAAGGATGTCTCCCTTTCTTCCCGGCCAGCCCTGTCTCAGCAATATCGCTCTCTGTAAATTAAAAATTCTCTCCCCTGTTTTTATCAACTCTTCCTCATTCATCTGCCTGCCGGTAACAGCGGAAACAATCCGGCTTTCAAGCGTTGAGAGCCCCAGCTCCTTATCGAAATCCCTTACCTGGTAAATCGGCCAGGCTAAATCACATACAATCAGGCTTTCTTTCATATACCCGTAATTCTGAATATCTCTGGCCGCCAGGGCTTTGCCTGTGCTTGAGGAGAGGTCTCCGGCCGCGACCCCGCCCCAGTATGTTTCGGCTATCTCTTGAAGGGCCCGGGTGGACAAAAAGGCATCCTGCCACTCATCATGCCAGTTTATCCATCTGCGCATAGGCAATGCTGTGGCATGAAGAAGCTGTATCGCTCTTCTCGGTTCGGTGGCATAAATCATCGCATTTGCCAGAAACAATCTGGGGTCGTAGTCCCGGGTCTCATTGGCCCTGGTAATAGTGCCCGAGTGGGTGAGTTTCAGGGAGTCTTTCCCCACGTACTCGGCCGCTTTCAAGGTACCCCTGGCCAGGATATCCCCGAAACCCTCTCTGAAAGATATTTGTCGGACCAGCCTATTAATAAAATCCATGTTGCCGATTTCAGAAAGGGGCAGTCCGGTCTCTTCGTCTGTCAGGACGCCAGCCCGGTGACACTGCTCCAGCCATTCAATAAGGGGTGATATTACGGCTGTATCCAGTCCGTACAGGTCACACAACCGGTTGGCTAATCTGTTGGCTTCGTCGCCCTTCTTGCCACCATAATGCCTCGCAGCTGGTCCTGTGTAGACAACAGCTGCCTGGCAGAGAGACTTGAACCTCTGGCCGTTTTCGTCTTCGTAAGTGCCCCGGGTGCAGCCACTGATGCACCCGTAACAAGCTGTAAGCTGGATGTTCAAGGGTAATACATGGCCGTAATCTTCAAAATTATTGACTCTTAACTGGTAGACCCGGTCAGCCAGATGCCGCAACCTGTCAGGGTCCGCCGCTACCGGCCTTATTTTCTTATCCACTTTCACCACTACCGCCTTGAGGTTCTTACTGCCCATTACACTGCCGAAGCCGCTTGAGCCGGAAGCGCCCTCTGCGGCCAGAACGGTAGAAAAGGAGACCAGGTTTTCCCCGGCCGGACCGATAGTCAAGACCCGGACATCACTTCCCAGTTCTGCTTGCAGGACATCCTGCGTTTCAATAGTGGTCCTACCCCAGAGGAAAGCGGCATCACGTATCTCTACTCTGCCGTCCTGTATCATTAGATATACCGGACTGTCCGCCCTGCCTTTGACTACCAGTCCGTCATAGCCGGCATATTTTAACCAGGCACCCCAGCTGCCACCCAGATTAGCGTATGAAAACGACTCCGGTTCCATAGCTGGAGACTTACCGCAAATCTGCCAGCGACAACCAGCAAACCGGGTAAAACCAGCCAGGGGACCGGTGATACAAATCAGGCAATTATCAGGGTCAAGAGCCCCGGTTTCCGGTGAGGTCTCATCCCAGTAGATTTTAGCCGCGATACCCCTCCCCCCCAGGAACCGGTCGGTATATAAACTGGTATCCAGTTCGGATACTTTACCGTCTGAGAGGTCCACCTTGAGAATTGCTCCCGCGTATCCGTATTCGGGCATCTGGAATTCCTTTCGATAGGCTTGATTTGATAACAAATGGATGGTTTCGTATATCCTATCTTTTCACCGTGAAAGAAGCAAATGCAAAATCCAGAACCACGCGATGCGGAAATTACACCCCCCATCTTTTTTGTTTATCAAACTCGAGTGGTATACTGCCTTAATGACAGAATTTAACCCCCCGCGGATTGCACTGAAGCCCAGACCCGTGTTCAATTCCCTTGATGATTTAGTTCAGGGACTCACTTTCAGAGAACCCCTGAAGAATAACGACGGCAGGTCCGACGCAGCTCTTGAACGTCACGGTAATAAGACCGGTGCCTGGTGGGAATCACAGTTGGCACTCGCCATGCTTGGCGTGGTGATACAATTTGG
>JAZFUA010000117.1:0-10650 GCA_036446975.1 Dehalococcoidales bacterium | reverse complement strand
GAGGATACTGCCCCAAATGAGGAGGCAGCTTAACCGATGGCGAAGCTGAATATCACCCAGGTTAAAAGTGGCATCGGGTACAGTCGGGACCAGAAGAGAACCCTGAAAGCTCTTGGGTTTCACCGGCTGATCCAGAGTGTTACCCATGATGATTCGTTATCAATTCGGGGTATGATTAATAAGGTCAGGCATCTTGTCAAGGTGGAGGAAATAGCAGATGAGGATTGATGAACTGACTTTTGCTCCCGGATCGAGGAAAAACAGGAAGCGAGTAGGGCGGGGGGATGGTAGCGGACACGGCACCTATTCGGGGCGGGGTCGTGGAGGACAGAAATCCCGCGCTGGCTTCAAGATGCGTCCCGGCTTTGAGGGTGGACAATTACCCCTGATTAAACGCCTGCCGCGCAAGCGGGGTTTTGTCAATATATTCCGTATCGAGTATAGCGTTGTTAATATAGCTAAGCTGGGTATCTTTGAGGCGGGGAGTGAGGTAACGCCGGATAGTCTGCTGGCTGCCGGACTGATAAGGTCTCTGGGGCCGCCGGTTAAAATTCTGGCCGCGGGTGACATCAGCCATCCCCTCTTGATAAAGGCACACAAGGTCTCTGCCGCTGCCAAGGCTAAGATTGAGGCAGCAGGGGGTAGCGTAGAGGAGGTGGTGGGTGCGTCAGCAACAGACTAGACCGCGACTTTTTCAGGCAATGCTTGACGCCTTTCGGCTGCCTGACTTAAGACGCCGCATTCTTTTTACTTTTGCTATGCTGGTAGCCTTCCGCTTTGTGGCTCATGTCCCTCTGCCGGGAGTCGATGCGGCCGCGCTGCAAAGATTATTTGAGCAAAACGCATTAATGGGTTTGCTGGATATGTTCAGCGGCGGCGCTATGAGGAACTTCAGCGTGGCGTTGATGGGGGTTTATCCCTACATAACGGCTTCAATCATTATGACCCTGATGACGCCGGTTATTCCCCGCTTGCAGGCTCTGTCTCAAGAAGGAGAAGCAGGCAGGAATAAGATTAATCTGATTACCCACTGGCTGATGGTACCTATGGCGGGTCTGTCAGGTTACGGACAGCTGGTCCTGCTTCAGCGCCAGGGTGTGGTGGCTGAGGCTGGTTTGTTGCCCACAGTGGCTATGGTTCTGTCAATGATAGCCGGTACTGTCTTCCTGGTATGGCTGGGTGAGCTGATTACCGAACATGGTATCGGTAACGGTATATCCATAATTATCTTCGGCGGAATCGTAGCCGGCTACTGGGAAATGGCTGGGAGCGGTATGCTGGTTGGGCAACAGGGACAGGCCTTGGGGCTGATCGTCTACCTCCTTATTGCCCTGGCTACCATAGTGATGGTAGTTATCTTTACCGAGGCGCACCGCCGGGTTCCGGTGCAATATGCCCGCACCGTTTTTCGTGGCGACCGTATGTACCGGCAATCAGGGGCAACTCATATTCCCCTGAGGGTAAATACAGCCGGGATGATACCTCTTATCTTCGCCATGTCTATGGTGCTTTTCCCGGGGATGGTAGCCAGTTATTTTGCCGGTCCGCCGAGTGACCCTAATTTTGCCAATACAATTGTGAACTGGTTTAATCCCAGCGCCTCCATGCCGGTGGGCTTATTTTACTGGGGACTATATTTTCTGCTGACAGTTGGCTTTGCCTTCTTTTATACTATGGTGATTTTTCAGCAGCAGGATTTGTCCGGTACTTTGCAAAGGCAGGGAGGATTCGTTCCCGGGATTCGGCCCGGGAAACAAACCGCCGATTTTTTTAACCAGGTCATTATCCGGATTACCTGGGCAGGCGCCCTCTTTCTGGCCTTTATAGCGGTAATACCCTTCCTGTCACGGGAAGTTACCAATGTCCAGGTGATACAGCTCTCCAGCCTGGGTTTGCTAATCGTGGTTGGTGTGGTTCTGGATACTATGAAGCAGATGGAGGCGCAACTGGTAATGCGCCGCTACGAAGGTTTTATTAAATGATAAACAATCGCAATATTATTTTTCTGGGAGCTCCCGGTGCCGGAAAAGGTACCCAGGCGTCCAGAGTTGCCGGGGAATTGAAGCTGGCCCATATTGCCACCGGTGACCTATTCCGGCAGGCTCAGACACAGGGGACGGAACTGGCTATAAAAGCCAAGTCCTATATGGATAAAGGAGCCCTAGTACCTGATGAAATAACCATACAGATGGTTCTGGAGCGGATATCGGCTCCGGACTGTCAGGCCGGGGTGATTTTTGATGGCTTTCCCAGGAATATAATGCAGGCGGAAGCTCTGGATAAGGCTCTTACTGAGGGTGGTAAAGAGATAACTGAAGTGATACATATCAGGGTTTCCGAGGGCGAGTTGCTGAAGCGGCTCACCGGGCGCTGGGTTTGTCGCCAGTGCCAGACCCCGTATCACATTGTAAATTCGCCCCCTAAGATTGAGGGTAAGTGCGACCGGTGTGGCGGTGAATTATATAAACGCTCTGACGATAACGAGGAAACGATTAAGAAGAGAATCGGGGTCTATGTTACCGAGACAGCTCCACTGATTGATTACTATAGGCGGGCGGGAAAGTTACAGGAGATAGATGGGGAGGGAAATCCGGAAGAGGTGGGAAGAAGTATAATAGAGTCTCTCACCAAGGCATTTGTAAAGCCAGCCTAGAGATGAGTATAATCATTAAATCAGAGCAGGAGATTGCCACCATGCGACAGGCCGGAAGGATTGTCGCCACGGTACTGGAGATGATCAAGTTACAGGTGAAACCGGGGATGAAAACTGAGGAACTGGATATGATTGCCGCTGAAGAGCTGGAAAAACTGGGAGCTAAACCCTCGTTTAAGGGGTATCGGGGCTACCCGGCTAATCTGTGTGTTTCGGTAAATGACGAGATAGTGCACGGGATTCCCGGGAAGCGGGTTTTGTCCGAAGGCGATATCGTCTCCCTGGACCTGGGGGCGATTTATATGGACTTTCAGGGTGACGCTGCGGTAACCGTAGGCGTTGGTAATATTAGTCCGGAGGCTAAACAACTTATGGAAGTGACCGAAGGTGCCCTGCAGGCTGCCGTTGACGTTGTTCAGGCCGGCGTCAGGCTGGGGGATGTTTCGGCTGCCATTCAGGACTATGCTGAGTCAAGGGGATATTCGGTGGTGAGGGAGTATACCGGGCATGGTATTGGCCGGGAAATGCACGAGGACCCTCAAATACCTAACTTTGGTCTGCCAGGACAGGGGCCGCTACTGAGGAAGGGAATGGTCATTGCCCTTGAGCCTATGCTGAACATCGGTGACTGGCGCACCAGAGTTGATGATAATCATTGGACGGTATTAACCGTGGATGGTAGCCTTGCGGCCCACTTTGAGCATACAGTTGCTATTACCGGGGATACCCGCGAGATACTCACTACCGTATAAGTAAGGAGTTTATGCCCAAGAAGGAATCAATTGAAGTTGAAGGGGTAGTAAAAGAGGCGTTGCCCAATGCGATGTTTCGCGTTGATCTGTCCAATGGACACAAAGTATTAGCGCATATTTCGGGGAGGATAAGATTACACTATATTAGAATCTTACCCGGAGACAGGGTTCTGGTGCAGCTTTCACCATATGACCTGACCCGGGGCAGGATTACTTACCGGTTTAAGTAACCGGGTTACCTGAGGTAAGAAAAGCCGGGTGGGTTGAAGAAGGATTATTATGAAAGTAAGGGCTTCAGTTAAGGTTATGTGCGAAAAGTGCAAGGTAATAAAGAGGCGAGGGGTACTCAGGGTGATATGCACCAACCCCAAGCATAAGCAGAGGCAGGGCTAATATTCTGCCGGTAAAGGAGGGAAAATATGGCACGTATAGCCGGAGTAGATATTCCCAGAAACAAGCAAATATGGGTAGCTTTGCAGAGTGTGTATGGTATTGGTGCTACTACCAGTCATAAGATTCTGACTCAGGCCGGAGTTGATGCTGTTGTTAAGTCTGATGACCTTACCGAAGAGGAAGTCAACCGTGTCCGCGAGATTATTGACCGCGAGTACCTGGTTGAAGGGGATCTCAGAAAAGATATTAACCAGAATATCAAGCGTCTGATGGAGATTGGCAGCTATCGGGGTATGAGGCACCGCTTTAACCTGCCGGTCAGGGGGCAGAACACGCGTACAAATGCCCGTACCAATCGCGGCTCTCGTAAAACGGTAGCTGGCCGGGGTAAGAGGCGCGGAACGACCAAGAAATAACCGAGTGTATTAGTTAAATAGGAGAGGATTATGCCACAGAGGAAACGAACCAGAGTAAGAAAGCGAGAACGTAAGGTTATTCCCAGCGGGAAAGCTTTCATAAAGTCCACCTTTAATAATACAATAGTGACCCTCGCCGACCCTCAGGGGAATGTTATTGCCTGGGGAAGTTCAGGGACAGCCGGGTTCAAAGGTTCCCGTAAGGGTACTCCTTATGCTGCTCAGCTGGCGGCCCATGATGCGGCGCGTAAAGCAATGGAGCACGGGTTGCGGCAGGTAGGGGTATTTGTTAAGGGTCCCGGCAGCGGGCGTGAGGCTGCGATTCGTTCCCTCCAGAGTTCAGGGCTTTATATTACCAGTATTACGGATATGAGCCCTATCCCTCATGGTGGCTGCCGTCCTCCCAAAAAGAGGCGGGTGTAGGAAGAATAATGGCAAGATATACGGGTTCAGTTTGTAAGTTATGTCATCGGTGTAACCTGAAGTTAATGCTTAAAGGTGATCGGTGTTTCACACCTAAGTGTGCTATGGACAAGCGAAGGAGAGTCACTAATCGGCGCCGGCGCAGGGTTACTGACCACGGACTTCAATTGATAGAGAAACAGAAAGTCCGTTATAGCTATGGAGTGCTGGAAAGGCAATTCCGGCGGATGTTTGTTCAGGCTGAAAAGATGCAAGGTATCACCGGCGATAATTTACTGGTGTTGATGGAGAGGCGGCTTGATAACGTAGTCTATCGGTTAGGCTTCGCTGACTCACGGGCTCAGGCTCGTCAGCTGGTTCAGCACGGGCATATTACGCTTAACGGGCGCAAGACCGATAGACCGTCTTGCCTGGTTAAGGAAGGTGATACCATCAGCTGGAAAGAGCAAAGCGTCAAAACGGAGTATTACAAGCAGTTACTTCAGAATATTGGGTCAAAAACTATCGTCAACTGGTTAAACCTGGACAGACAGAAACTTGTTGGTCAGGCAATATCTTTGCCCACCCCTGATGATATAGGCGCCGAATTTAACGGAAAAGCAATAGTTGAGTATTACTCGCGATAAGGAGGTAGCATTTTGTCTCACCTCGTAATCCCTAAAACAGAGTGCGTTGAAAGTAAAGATAATTACGGGCGATTTGTAGCTGAGCCCATGGAAAAGGGCTTAGGTATTACCTTAGGGAATACCATGCGGCGTGTGTTGCTTGGTCAGCTCCCGGGAGCGGCGGTGACCCGGGTTCAAATGGAGGGGATTCAGCATGAATTTTCCACTATCCCTTATATCAAAGAAGATGCCACCGAGTTTATGCTGAATGTTAAAGCGATAAGGTTAAAACCTCTTTCCGGCCAGCCGGGAAAATTAATATTGGAGAAAGAGGGCGAAGGCAGTGTTTACGCTGCTGATATTCAACCCTCGTCTGATTTTGAGATCGCCAACCCGGAGCTTTATCTGGCTACGCTGGATTCCCCCGAAGCTAAACTCTACGCCGAGTTTGACGTGGAACTGTCAAAGGGCTATAAGGTGGCCGAATCCACCGATAATCTGTCTTTAGGAGTGATTCCGGTGGACGCTATCTTTAGTCCGATGCGCAAGGTTAATTTTAACGTTGAACCGATTTACATCGGTCAGGAAAGCAGCCGGGAGCGCTTGATTCTTGAAGTCTGGACAGATGGGACCATATCCCCTGCCGATGCCATTAGCAAGGCTGCTGAAATTCTGACCGAGCAGCTTTCTCCGTTTGTTAATACTAACCAGATTGCTCAGGTAGAGGCGGAGAAAGAGGCCGGAGTTCCGGCTATTTCTGAGGAACTATCTAATATGCCGGTGGAACAGCTGAATTTATCCGTGCGTACTATGAATTGTCTGAGACGTGGCGGTATCGCTACGGTTGGAGAGCTGGTCGGGAAAAGTGAGAGAGACCTGATGGCTCTGCGTAATTTTGGCCAAAAATCTAATCTGGAAATACAAGAACGCCTTGAGACGCTGGGACTATCTCTGGTCGGTATGGGCAATGAGGGCGATGACGCAGAGTCCACTGAACCGGATAATGAAAATTAAGGATAAGGGGAGTAAAAATGGCTCGTAAAGGGGTTGAAGGGAAAATAGGCAAAACATCAGGTTATCGTAAAGCGATGTACCGTAATCTGGTGACTGACCTTTTGGGTTACGAGAAAATTACTACTACCGAGACTAAAGCCAGGCTGATTCGTGGTCTGGCTGAGAAAATGATTACCCTGGGTAAGCACGGCGGACTTCATTCCCGCCGTCAGGCGCTGGCCGTTATTTTTGATAAAAAAGTGACCGATAAAGTGTTTTCTGAATTGGCTGAAAGGTACGCTGAGCGCCCCGGTGGTTATACCCGTATCTTAAAATTGGGACGCAGGTTAGGTGACGGGGCACCTATGGTTCAGATGGAGCTGGTGAAGTAATGCTAGTTACAGCTGTTAATCCGGAAGTTAAGCCGGTGGTAAACCTGGCAACCGCTATCCGGATTGTCCTGGTTGTGGAATATGACGGTACTGACTACCATGGTTTTCAGTTGCAGGTTAAGCTGCCGACTGTTCAGGGAGAACTGGAAAAAGCTTTGATGCAGCTGACCGGAGAAAAGATTCGAGTGATAACAGCCAGCCGGACTGATGCCGGGGTTCACGCTAAAGGACAGGTAATCAGCTTCAGAACCGGGTCAAGGCATTCACTGGAGACCTTTGTCAGTGGGCTGAACTATTATTTACCGGAAGATATTGCCGTTAAAGAGGCGCACCAGGTCAGTGATTCCTTTAATGTCAGGCGTCAGGCCGTGAGCCGGGAATACAACTACTATATCCTGAACGGCCGAACCCGGTCGCCTCTCAGGGAAGGGTTTTACTCCCTTGTTCAGGGGCATCTGAATATTGAGGCGATGAATCAGGCGTCGCGGTCGCTTATCGGGGAGCATGACTTTGTTTCCTTCGCGAATAATAATGAGGCTAGGATAAAGAGCACGGTGCGCCTAGTCTACCGGGCTGAAACTAAAAAAGAGGGTGACTTTACCGTTTTTAATATGGTGGCTAACTCATTCTTAATGCACCAGGTCCGTACTACGGTTGGAGCTTTAATCAGGGTTGGCCGGGGAAAGATGAGTCCTGACCAGTTTTATAGTATGCTTAAGGCGGAGAAACGTGGCCTGGCCTGGCCGACAGCCCCTGCCCGGGGACTGTGCCTGATGCAGGTAAATTACCCCAACCCTTTTGAGGAAGAGATATGATAAAAACTTATAGTACTAAAGCTTCGGAAATCAAGAGAGAATGGCATCTTTTTGATGCCTCGGACCAGATTTTAGGCAGATTGGCTACCCAGATAGCCGTCTTGCTGATGGGTAAGCACAAGCCGATATACGCCCGTCATCTGGACACGGGTGATTATGTGGTGGTTATTAATGCGGAGAAGGTGCGGGTTACTGGCGATAAGCTCAGACAGAAGCTCTATTACAGACATTCCGGGTACCCCGGCGGGCTTAAGAATACCAGTCTGGGGAAATTGATGCAGACCCACCCCACCCGAGCTATTGAGTATGCGGTAAAAGGTATGATTCCTCATACCAAGCTGGGGGCTCAAATGATCAAAAAGCTCAAGGTATATGCCGGGGAAGAGCACCCTCATCAGGCTCAAACGAATGCCATACCTGTGAAGACAGAAGAGGAGTAGCGCCAAGGGGCGGCATCATAGGGGCAGGTTTCTCCGGGGAAGAATAAAATCATCTTGATTCCCTTATCTAAGGGTTATCGGGATTAAGGGGATAGGGTTAATAAGAATGGATAAACAAGCTTACCACCATGGTACAGGCAGGCGTAAGACTTCGGTAGCCCAGGTGAGGCTAATGCCGGGGGGCGGTGCCGTTATTGTCAACGGTACCCCTTACGAGGAGCGTTTTCCCCGGATTGTGCATCGTGAGATAATAACAAAACCCCTGACGATTACCGAGACTCTGGACAAATATAGCGTCATGGTTAAGGTTAACGGCGGCGGTATCAGCGGACAGAGCGGGGCCATTGCTCACGGTATCGCCCGGGCCCTGGTCAGGGCGGATGAGAGCCTGAAACCTGCCCTGCGCCAGAACGGGATGCTTACCAGAGATGCCAGGGCGAAAGAGAGAAAGAAACCCGGCCTGAAACGCGCCCGCAAGGCAAAGCAGTATACAAAGAGGTAGCATTGGGGCCTGGAAAAGCAAGAATTATTGATAAAGCAGGGGAGAAAAACCCCTGCTTTATTTATTCTCCCCTTTCTCATAGAAAAGGCCTTGTATCAAATGTCATTCTGGAGGGAGTTCCGATGGAATCGGGACGACTGAAGAATCTCAGGGCGGGGTGGGTAACGACCTGTATACCCCCTCCCAACCCTGAGACCCTTCGCTTCGCTCCAGGGTGACACAGACGAACTCCCTTTTGATACAAAGCCCATAGAAAAGAAAAGGGGGTCAGGGGGATGGGTTTTATAAATTATGCTAATATGGTTCTGATGCCAGACAGACAAGGAAATGCCGAAAAACTCCTGACTATTTACAAAAGACTTCTGGATGTTTACGGGCCCCAGCACTGGTGGCCGGCTGATGAGCCTTTTGAGGTAATGGTGGGGGCCATTCTGACCCAATCAACCGCCTGGCTGAATGTGGAGAAGGCTATCACCAATCTGAAAACCGCCGGTGCCCTGTCACCACAGGCGCTGCGCCGGCTCAGCCAGTCTGAAGTTGCTGCCCTTATCTACCCCTCCGGTTACTTTAATGTTAAAGCCCACAAGCTCAAAGCTATGGTGGAGTGGCTGGGATATTTTCGAGATAACCTGGAGGAGTTATTTCTGGTCGAGGCGAATGAACTCCGCAGACAGTTGCTGGCCGTCTGGGGTATCGGTGAGGAGACAGCCGACTCTATAATACTCTACGCGGCGAACAAGCCGGTTTTTGTTATTGACGCCTACACCCGCCGCATTATCGACCATATCGGCCTGGCTCGGGAAGGAAATAGCTACAGTGCCTACCAGTCTCTTTTTATGAAAAACCTGCCTGCTGATGTAAAACTCTTTAATGAGTACCACGCCCTGCTGGTCTGCCTGGGTAAAAATGTCTGCCGCAGACAGCCTCTCTGCCGGGAGTGCTGCCTCCGGGATATGTGCGACACCGCCTGGGGTTTACCAAACCTTGACGGCAGCCGTAAAGTTGGATAAAATATGCTTTGGCTTCTTAAGTATTACCCATTAGTTCGCCAGTCAGAGGGAGAGAGGAATTTTGCCCGATAACACTGTTACTTACGCCAGTAAAGACCATATTGCCCGGATAGTTCTCAACCGTCCTGAGGCGGGTAATGCCATCAATCTGGAGCTTGCCCAGGAGATGGAGGATATTTGCCGGAAGATAAACCAGGATGAAGATGTTTATGTGGTGGTGATTACCGGGGCCGGGGAGAAAGTTTTTTGTAAGGGCAGTGAGTCGCCAATAACTAATATTGCTGCATTTGTAGCCGGTATTGACCGGCCGGTTATCGCTGCCCTTAACGGGGACGCGCTGGGAGAAGGGCTGGAGATAGCCCTGAGTTGTGATATCAGGCTGGCTTCAGACCAGGCGCGCTTCGGCCTTCCTCAGCTGGCTTCAGGAGTTATCCCGATGAACGGCGGAACACAGCGGCTGCCCCGCTTGATCGGAAAAGGTAAAGCCCTGGAATTAATCCTTACCGGAGAAACGATAGACGCTGGTGAAGCCTTTGAGATAGGGCTGGTCAGTAAAGTCGTTTCCCGGCAGAAACTGGCTGACGAGGTTGAATCTATGGCCCGGAATATGGCCACTAAAGGGCCCATCAGCTTGCGGTTTGTTAAAGAGGCAGTGAATAAAGGAATGGATATTACCCTCGAACAGGGCCTTCGCCTTGAGGCTGACCTCTATTTTCTCTTACACACTACAGCCGACAGGACAGAGGGTATTAAAGCCTTCCTGGAGAAGAGAAAACCTGAGTTTAAGGGCGAATAGTTAAAGGGCGTGTTGGTTGCCATTACGAGGAGTAAAGCGACGAAGTAATCTGTGTGGCGGGGAAGGGTATCCCCCACCCCCAGATTGCCACGTCGGCTACGCCTCCTCGCAATGACAATGTATATTGAAAAGAGGAGTTTTAGAGGGGATAGGGATTTATTAATTAAACTAAAATGAGCGATTTTGAGGTAATTATCTACGAAAAGAAGGACGGGACAGGCTATGTTACCCTCAATCGTCCCCAGGCTTTAAACGCCTATAATATGCAGATGAGGGATGAGCTTTACCAGGTGCTGCAGGCTATTAAGCTGGATGATGCTGTCAGAGTGGTTATATTTAAGGGAGCCGGGGAGAAAGCCTTCTGCGCCGGGGCTGACCTGACCGAGTTCCTGACCGCGCCTTCACCGATAATCGCCCGCCAGGTGCGCTGGGAGCGGGATGTCTGGGGGCTGTTCCTGAG